>JANPLJ010001156.1:0-2629 GCA_031426475.1 Pirellulaceae bacterium
TGAAGTCAAAGAATTGTCTCAATCTATGTGTTTCGTTGCAGGCAAAAGCAAGAGCCTGAAGCGTAAGCGAACAACGATACGAATTGCTTTTCGCGTTGCAGATCAACGGTGTTTGTTCGGCCTTCTTTTCGTCGCTCACTCGTCGCTAACGCTTCCGGTTCTTGTTTATATTCGGAGGCATCTGATTCATTCTACTTTTGCGGAGCGTCGTCGCGTAGTAGTTTCTTCAAAGCATCCAAGATTGGCCGATTCGAGGGTAGTTTCGGGGGTTCTGCTCCGTCCGGAAGGATATCTTGATCGCTCGAAGCTGGGTCTTTGTTGGCTTGGCGGGCTTTTCGGACTTCTCGCAGCAAATCGACCGCAGCCCCGATAGCTTGGTCCGCTTGGCCCTCGGCTAAACCTTCTAAACCGCCCAGTATCGCTGCCGTTGTCGGTGCTTCATCCGCAATGCGGTCGCGAATCATACCGAGGAGATCCGCTCCCTCACCTCGCAAGGCCGACCATTCGACGCGTGGTGCGTCCAGGCTTCCTCGGATCGGCAGTTTGATCGTCGGAACGCCCATTTCTCGAACTTCTGTTCGCCTTGCAAGCTGTTCGACCGGCACTGGTAAGTCGACGATCAAATCGAGCGCACGGGTCTCAATCCCGACACTTCCGGCAGACGCCAACTGCAATCGAGGATCTATCCGAGGAAGCCCGAGCTTTAAACCAGCGTGGGTTACTTGTTGGTTGGCGACCTGGACGTCTATTTTGGAACCATCGATGAAAACGAATTCATGCTGTGGCGGACGACCTCGCAACTGAGCGATCAAATCCAACACTTGAATCATGCCGGGTTCCGAAGGGCCGCTGCGAACTTCGTGCAGCGTAATCGTCGCGGTTCCCGAAGAGTCTTCGGGAGACTCCAGAGGGATATCGATCGGCCCCGTTTCAATCGAGACACGCCCATCAAACCAAGCAGACTTCGCCAATAACGGTATCGCATAGCCAAGGCCGAGCCGCATCAAATCCTGCGTAACCGCAACCTCTTTGAGAAGCTGAGTCGGCTCGATACGCAATTTCGATGCTCCATCCACTGCTCGATACGAAGCGGTGACATCCAGCGGGGGAATTACGACCAAAGGTCTGTCTTGATCCGCTTTCTGAACTCGAACCATCAGCCCTTTCACGGCAACATCGAGATCGATTGAGGGAGGCTGGGACGTCGCACCGTCCGGTCGCTGGTCGCCGGGACGATCGCCGTGCAGCGATTGAACTAAACGACTTAGATTCGATCCATCGGTAAGCAGTTCGATTTCGAGTCGCGGATCGAGTATTTCTAAACGCCCGATTCGGCGTCCACTAAGAAATGCTCTGAGCAATCCGCGATCGGTCCGGACTTCGCGGATGTGCAACAGCTCAGGACCATCGCTTTCCGTTATCGCCAAGTCTCGCAATACAAGCGGCGTAAACCAACGAAGCTGAACGGCCCCCACCGACATTCGAAAATTTCCTGCCTCCAAACGATTCAATATCGGTTCATAGATCCAACGCGAACCAAGCAAGGTTGGCAAAACGAGAAGCAAGAGCAAAAGCCCCCAAAAACCAATTACGATCAAACGCCAAAAAGAAACGCGTCCTGTTTCGCGGTCTGCATTGGTTGGACGCTTCATCTTGATTCCCACGTGAACTCTGTCGGATCGTCTCCAGTCTCATCCAGGCTCAAATGGAGGCACTGAATCGCCATATCATATCAGAAATTGCAAGAATTCTGAAGAATCGCAGAAGCCGTTGCATTCCGTAGATGGCCTAACCCTTCGGCAAGAGGAGGCCGTCTCGCTTTTTCGTAGGCCGGAACAAGTCGCTAGCAAACTTAGATATTGAATAAAACGTTGGCGACGCCGTTCCGGCACAACCGTGGTTTCCGATTGCCGGAACAGCGCAGATTATCTTTCTCAAATTGACGTACGCAATTAGCTGCTTGTTCCGGCCTACCATGATCTCAAAAGCAAGACGGCCTCCGAGGCCAAACGGTTGATTTGGGACGGTCGAACTAATCGCCAGTATCCGATTCGATTCTTCGATTCTATTCCCTTGCGTTTCGTACTCGTAGTTTTTTCCGTGTTCGATACTCAGATGATTACGTTTTCTCTATAATCGTCAATCGTGGCGGTTTTGTCGAATACGGACATGCCCGGTACTAGTGGAGATTGTACATTCTTGGACAACAATCGGCCTCGTTGGCAATGGATCGTCCTTTATTGTCTGCGATTGAAAACCTCGTTCACTTGAAAGGATTCTTAACGATGTCGAAGAAGAAACGGCAGCGGCCGTCTTTCCAATCTCCCGCGGCGATGCTCCGGTCCATCTTTGCTGGTCGATCGAGCGTTCCCGACATGGACCTGGAATCGATCATCCAATCCCTCGGCACACCCAGCTATGCGAATCCAACGCCGGTTGCCAAGGAAATTCGTCCAAGCCCCAACGCCATTTGGCGGAAATCGCTCGAACGTACGTTGAACGCGATGTATGGTGCCGTTTACGCAAAATACTTTCGTGGTGAATTCGTCGTTAGCAAGATGTTTGCCGACGGTACGATTTGCGGAAAAACAAGTTCGCCCCAAGGCGAGAATCAAGTCTTTGTTCGAGC
>JANPLJ010001157.1:0-3123 GCA_031426475.1 Pirellulaceae bacterium
CTGCCAAGCGGCTCTGCGCAAGTCACTAACAATCAGTCGGACCTTGCAAGCGCGCCCAAGATGTTGGACGTCGACAGTGGCTTTGTTGCGCTGTTGGACCTTCCGGATGGTGGCGCGCAGCGGGTTATCGAACTTGCGAAATCTAATGAGTGGACGATCTACTTTCAATCCGCTGACGCCGAGCAAGTCGAGGCTGTGAGGCAAGCCGCCAATACGGCTGGATTGTTGGGGCGGCGGATCGTTGCACAAAAGGGGTCCCTCAACGCGATTCATCTGGCCGACAATGTGGCGGATGCGATTTTGGTGTCGCCATCGGTGCTTGGTCAAGCCGCTGAAGCTGAGTTGCTACGAGCGTTGCGTCCGCGCGCGGTGGCGTTCATCGGGGAACGCAAACTGGTCAAGCCGGTCCCCGAGGGGATCGATGAGTGGATGCATCCCTATCATGGACCAGACAACAATCCACAGTCGACCGATCAACTGGTCCGAGGCAACTTTCGCACCCAGTTTCTGGCCGACCCGAAGTTTAGTCCGATGCCTGAGCAGACCGTAGTCGCAGGGGGCCGAATGTACAAGGCGATGGGACACATCGCCCATAAATCCAACCAGAACGAATGGCTGAACACGTTGTTGTGTATCAACGCGTACAACGGCACGATCCTCTGGAAGCGGGAACTCTCGCCGGGGTTCATGCTGCATCGCAACACGATGGTCGCCACCGACGATGCGCTATACATGGGGGACCACGAAGCGTGCAAAGTGATCGATGCGCGAACGGGTGAGGTTCGGCGGCAGATCACTGTACCGGAAGAAATCACCGATGGCCCCGTTTGGAAATGGATGGCTCTGCGCGACGGTATCTTGTACGCGATGGTTGGCAATCTCGAAGTCGAGGTCGATACGATCAGTTCAACAACCCGCGGCTTGGGACACTGGCCGTGGGGGATGTGGAAAGGTCACGATTACAAAGATCCACGAACCGCGTTTGGATTCGGCCGGACGCTTGTCGCTATCGATCTTAAAACCGGTAAAACTTTATGGCACTATCGAGACGAAGAATTCCTCGATGCCCGTGCAGTCTGTATGAACAGCAAGCACATCTATTGTTTCAGCGGCGAACGATTCCTCGCCTGCATCGACGTGGCCACTGGTTCGCTGCTCTGGAAAAACAAGGATCAGGATCTGTTGGAAGCGATCGGCTCCAACGGCCGCGCTCAAGGCTACATCACCGGGTATTCAACGACCTGCTATATGAAGTGCAGCGATCAGTATCTGTTTTTTGCAGGACCGCAACGCAAGCGGATGGTGGTGGCCTCGGCACAGGACGGCAAGCTCGCGTGGACCTATCCCGAGGGAAACCTGCAGCTCGTACTTCGAGAGGATGCCATTTATGCTGCCGGGCCGCAATTGGCGACGGGCGTACGGCTCGACTACGAAACCGGCAGCACGCTCGGTTTGTTGCCGATGCGTCGGGCCTGTACGCGAGCCACCGGCTGCTTGGACAGTGTTTTCTACCGCACCACCGGCGGTACCGTTCGCATCTTGACCGAGGACAATTCGATGCAGCATATCGCTCCGATGAGGCCGCCGTGTCAGGACGGAGTTATCGTCTCCAATGGTCACTTGTATTGGGGGCCGTGGATGTGCGGCTGTCAGCTTTCACTGTATGGAAATATCGGTTTGGGACCGGTGCCTGCGGCAGGAACTCGCAACGCGGATGAAGCGTTAGTCATAGGGCAGAACCCCCGCGACGTGCCGAAGTTGGATGTTCAACCTGGCGATTGGCCAAGCTATCTCGGTGACAACGCTCGCAGCAACAACACCAGCGTCAGCATCCCCGCGAGTGTGCAACTCCTCTGGCAAGCGGAGGTCCATGCAAACGAACTTCCCACGGCACCAGTAGCCGCAGGCAACTTGGTTTTCATCGCTGACCGTAGCGGCGCAATCAGCGCGTTTGACCAGCAAGGGCAACTTGCATGGAAGAGCTACACCGGCGGTCCGATCTACTATCCACCTGCGATTGCTCACGACCGAGTTTATGTTGGGTCGGCCGACGGACGGGTATATGCGCTGGCAGCTCGCACTGGTCGCATTCTTTGGTCTTATCGAGTTGGTCCGGAAGATCGGCTCATTCCGGTTTACGGAAACCTGATTTCGACTTGGCCCGTCGCAGGAGGCGTCGTAGTGCATGAAGGCTCGGTCTACGCTGCAGCAGGCATCGCTCACTACGATGGCACGCACGTCGTTCGATTGGATTCGATATCAGGCGAGCCACTTGCGACGAACCGCGAATCGGGAGCACTCGCACCGGAAGTCAACGGCGGGGTTAGCATGCAAGGTGATCTGGCGATCGTCGACGGCGCGCTACAGTTCCTGGGGGGCGGAGTTTACGAAATCGCTCGTTACGATCTCAAAACGCTTCGATGTTTCAACGAACCCAAAGTCCAAATCACGTCGCAGTACCGCACGGCATTTTATCCGTACTATCCAGAGTACGGCAAGTATCTGTCGCTTGAACACACCTGCGCTGATGGTTCAACGCTTTGCCAAGATGCTAGCTACGAAGGGAGTCAGTTTACCAATCTCGCATTGGAAGCAGCACTTCCTGCTGGTGAAAAACGACCTCGCAAAGAAGTCTCGAATTGGATGCAACGTCGTGGCAAAGGAAACCTGAGGTTGTGGGAAGACAAGCACGACCGACGGTTCACGAGCTTTGTCGTTTCGAACGACCAACTGCTTGCCGCAGGGCATCCGGATAATGCCCCGGAACAGGCATTCCTGGCCGCTATTAACATCCAAGACGGGACCGACACGTGGATCGAGAAACTCCCCGCACTAGCCGTGAAAGGTGGAATCGCGATAGATGCCCAGGGCCGCATCTACGTGGCCACCGAGAACGGCGAACTGCGATGTTACGCGTCCATGAAATGACGAAGATGATATCTTTACAGCTAAAGCAAAGGGTCTGCGGTAGTTCCAAACGCTTCACCACTCACACAAGCTGAGTGGCGTCAATGAACTAGATTTAGGACAGTCGAACCAGAAATCCGTCGTACTCTAAATCAAACCATGAACTTCAAACTTCGAATCACCATTTTCTTAAGCGGACTGCTCTGCACCCTGCTC
>JANPLJ010001158.1:0-5377 GCA_031426475.1 Pirellulaceae bacterium
GCATGAAGCAGAGAGAGTCGACCAGCAATTTGCTGCGTTGATGAAACGCGTCGATGCGAAAGTCGGCAAACCGACCAAACTCAAGCCAGAATCCAAACCCACCAAAGAAGCTAAGGAATAAGAATCGTAGCATAGTCTTCCAGCCTTTTCATAAAGTACAAAAAAACTGAAAGCCTTTGTCACACGACGAGCCCAACCTTGCTTCCCGCCCTTTGATGCCCCTTAGAAACCTACCGAGGAGTCTATGAGACTATCTTCCAGTTTTAACCATCCGATGCTTTTGGGAGCGATCCGAGCAATCGCTCTGTTGATGCTGTTGCATCCAACATCGTTCGCGGCCGATACCATGGCTCCGTTGAAAGCTCGCTTTGAGCCCAACGCGAACGGCGTATGCGAAACGACCGAAGTCCCCGATTTTCAGAAGCACATTTCGCCGCTCTTAGGACGTCTTGGGTGCAATGGCCGCGCTTGCCATGGATCATTCCAAGGCCAGGGCGGATTTATGCTCTCGCTTTTCGGGTATGACTTTGATCTCGATCACACAGCCTTGCTCAAGGAAGATTCCGGACGCGTGAATGTCAAGGCACCGCTTGAAAGCCTGATCCTGACTAAGCCGGTGGATGCCGATTTGCACGAAGGTGGTCAGCGATTCAAGGAGAATAGTTGGGAATACTGGGTTTTGCGAAAGTGGATCGAAGCGGGTGCGCCCAAGGCGGGTGGCACACAAAAATCGAACGTTCAAAAACTCGTGCGGCTCGATGTTTCACCGCTTGAGATTATCTTTGACGTCAAAGGAAAGACTCAAAAACTGAATGCGATTGCGGTTTGGGAAGACGGCACCAAAGAGAACGTAACGACTCTTTGTCGATTCCATAGCAACGATACCGCGATTGCATCCATCGACGAAAAGGGCGTAGTAACCGGAGGCGAATTCGGCGATACGCATGTGGTCGTTTCCTACGATAACGCCGTCGTTCCAGTCAGCGTTTTGCGGCCGATCGGCAAACCCGGTCAACTCAAACAGCAAATCGCGAAGGCAAAAACCGAGATCGATCGGATGGTGCTGACGAAGCTCGATAAGCTTGGCGTCTTGCCATCCAACAACGCATCGGATGCCGAGTTCTTCCGCCGGGCTTCGTTGGACGTCACCGGCACGCTTCCGACTTCGGATCAAGTACGCAGCTTCTTGACTGAAAATTCGCCAAACAAACGCAAGAAGGCAATTGAAACACTATTGGAATCACCAGCTTACTCTGCTTGGTGGACAACCTTCCTATGCGATATGACGGGCAACAACGATGATCAACTTCGTAACTTTTCGCCTCTGCCCGATCAATCAAGCCAGCACTGGTATCAATGGATTTACGACCGAGTTTCCCGGAATGTCCCCTACGATGAAATCGTTGAAGGAATGGTGACCGCGGTTTCCCGCGAACCAGACGAAAGCTATCGCGAGTACTGCGAAAACATGTCGCGAATCAGCCAAGACAAAAGTGGAAAAAGCTTCGCTGAGCGGTCGGACATGATGTATTACTGGGCTCGCAACAACCAGAAAACCGCCGAAGAGCGAGCAATTTCGTTCGCCTATGCGTTCTGTGGTGTTCGCATTCAGTGTGCTCAGTGTCACAAGCATCCATTTGATCAGTGGACGAAGAAAGACTTTGATCAATTCGAGCGTCTGTTCGATGGAATGCAAGCGAACCAAAATAGCTACATGCCCGATTCGAAGGGGGATGTCGAGAAGATTATAAGTGATCTTGGGATCGCCAAGTCTTTGAAAGGAAATGAACTCCGAAAGAAGCTCCAGGAGATTGTCAGGTCCGAAAATGACAAGACGATTCCATTCCCAGAACTTTACGTCAGGGCAAGCAAGCAACCGGAGGGTGACAGGAAAGATAAAAAGGATAAAAAACAACAAGAAGCCAAGAATTTGCCAACCGCTCGTTTGCTCGGATCGGACTACGTAGATTTATCAACCGTCAAAGATCCTCGAGAACCGTTGATGGAATGGTTGCGTCGCAAGGACAATCCTTACTTTGCGAAAGCCATTGTCAACCGAGTTTGGGCGCACTACTTCCAAGTGGGAATCGTGAATCCTGCCGACGATCATAACTTGGCAAATGCTCCAAGCAATGCTGACTTGTTGAATTACCTAGCGAACGGATTCATCGATAACGGTTACGACCTCAAGTGGTTGCATCGAACCATTCTGAACACCGAGACTTACCAGCGAACATGGGAATCGAATAAGACGAACGAGCTAGATCGACGGAATTTTTCGCATGCTTTGCTTCGACGGTTGCCTGCCGAGACCGCCTACGATGCTCTGAGAATTGCACTATCCAGCGACAAACAAGCGCTATCGATGTGCAATTTAGAGACTGAACGAGCGATGACGATGGCCGGCGCAAGTGCTCGAACAAACGGCGGAGGGAATAAAAATGGAGCATCTCCTTATGCCTTGAGTGTTTTTGGTCGTTCCATTCGCGAGAGCAATTGCGATTGCGACAAGTCGAGCGATCCGAGTTTGCTACAGACCGTTTTCATTCGGAACGATTCGGATGTCCTCCGAGCGATGACCGATCCGAAGACAAGTTGGCTGGCGCAGATTGCTAAGGAATACGATTTTCCGATGACCAAGGTAGAAGCAGAGAAGGCCGACAGGATGCAATCGGACAACAGTCGACAAATCGAGCGGCTAAAGAAAGAGGTTGACGAACTCGACCGGAACGTACGAACTTTCAGGAAAAAGCTTGACAACTTGGCGGATACGAAGGGGAATGAGAAGTTAATTCGTGATGCTAAGTCACGACTGGCTTTAGCCGAAAAGCGCTACGCTGAGAAACTCGCGTCGTTCGAGAAATTATCCGCTAAGAATCCTGAAGACATCGCGACTGAAAAGGTCGGCAATGCTTCCAAGTCGTTGAAAAATCGCTTGAGCAAAGTTGACGAAATCAGCGTGATCGAAGAAGCCTACCTTCGGACGCTTTCGCGATTGCCTTCTGCGACAGAACTTCAGAAATCGCAAGTCGCGATTGCCAGCGCAGAATCGCCCATCAACGGAATCAGTGATGTCCTCTGGGCCTTGATCAACTCGAAAGAGTTCATCTTGAACCACTAAGCCTACCCCACCTTCATTTCACCATCCAACCAACCGAAATCCACCTGTTTTGTAAAGGAAAACCTCCCATGTCGATCCACAACTACTGCGACGGAATCAAACGCCGCGATTTCATCCGTGTCGGTGCCCTGTCGGGCGGCGCGTTCACGCTCGCCAATTACATGCGATTGGCGGAAGCGGGCCAAGTTAAAAACGGCCATGCGACGTCAGGTATTTTTATCGATCTCAACGGTGGTCCGTCCCACCTGGATACGTTCGATCCCAAGCCCGATGCTCCCGATGGGATTCGCAGCGAATTTAAGTCGATTCAGACATGCGTCTCCGGCGTTCACATCTCCGAACACTTGCCGAAGATGGCGAAGAACTTTGATAAGTACGTCATCCTTCGAGGTGTCTCGCATACCTTGGCGGCTCACCGACTTGGCAGCGAATACGTCAACACTGGCAGCAAGCCGCTGGCATCGCTCGAATATCCTGGTTACGGTGCAGTGCTTTGCAAAGAGCGCCCAGTCGACCCTGACATTCCACCGTTTGTTGCAATCCCCAACAGCGGTCAACGATCTGGCTTTCTGGGAATTCAGTATGCACCCATGAATACTGGCGGGACTCCTCAGCCAGGAAAGCCTTTCAATGTCCGAGGGATCTCGCTTGGCGAAGGAGTCACCGTCGCACAGCTCGAACGACGACAGAACCTGCTACACGATTTGGATCAAACCTTTGCATCGATGGAAGGTCGCGATCAATTGGTTACCGGTTTGGATCGGTTTAGCGATAAAGCGTATTCGATGTTGACGAGCGATCGTGCAAGATACGCATTCGATGTTTCGAAGGAATCGCCTACATTTGCCGCGCAGTTCGGCAACGACCCGTTTGAGCAGAGCTGTATGCTGGCGGTTCGTTTGATTGAATCGGGCGTTCGATTCGTTTCGCTCCAAGTCGGCGGTTGGGACAACCATACCGATATTTTCAACAATCTCAGCAAGAAGCTGCTTCCGAAGTTGGACGGCGGTGTTTCGGCGATGTTGGCTGGACTGGAACAAAAAGGCCTGTTGAGTTCCACGTCGGTAATGGTAAGTGGCGAATTCGGACGAACTCCGAAGATCAATACGCGTGCGACACTCGGCGGCCGTGATCACTATCCTCGATGCATGTTCATGCTGATGGCGGGTGGCAAGATTCGCGGTGGCCAAGTAATTGGCGAAAGCGATGATACGGCCTCGGGACCGTTGAACGACGCCATTTCGCCAGCGGACGCCGCCGCATCGTTCTATCACAACTTGGGAATCGATCCGAAGCAAGAATTCCACACTGAAACGGGTCGTCCGATCACGCTGGTCCGAGATGGCAACGTGATTCCGCAGCTGTTTTCGTAGGATCTCATGACACTTTGCGTTGAACATTACTGCGAATACGCGCGCTCCCAGGCTCCGGCCTAGGAACCACATTAACGTAGCCGGATTCGTCAGAATCTGGACGAATCGCGAATAACGCCGTCCGTCGAACTCCGTCCGAAGTCTGACGACGTTCGGCTACGATGACCGACATTCGTGCCGTTGCTAGCGTGCAGATTTGAATCGGTTACACTTGATCTTTACTTGTTTTTAGAATCCCTATTTAAGGTACCTCGCATGAAGAATCGCATTTTGTCTGTGTTAACTCTAGCGGCCGTTATGGTCGCACCCCTTTCATTGCACGCTCAAGAGAAAGGCGGAAAAAAGGACGCGGCTGGGGCGTTGGTCACTCAGTTCATGAAGCAGCTCGAAAAGGCTGAATTGACAGCGGATCAAACCACGAAGATCAAAGAAATGTATACCAAGGTTGCGACCGAAGTGACGGCCAAACGAACGGCGGGTGGCGTCACTGCTGAAATGATGAAGAAGCGAACAGACGCGCTCAAATCTGCGAAAGACAGCGGAAAGAAAGGGAAAGAGCAGCAGGAAGCCGTTATCGCCGCGATGGGGATGACTCCGGATCAAGCGAAAGTATTTGCCGAAACAGAAGCAACACTTGGCAAGGCTCGTATCGAGATTGGAAAGCTATTGACTCCGGAACAGATCGCGAAGCTTCCTGAACAAGCTCAAAACTCGTTGAAAGAAAAAGCGACTGGTAAGAAGGGGAAGAAAAAGCAGTAAGGTTTTAGACCAATGCAGTAAGGATGAAGTATCAGAATGCTCGTCCGGGAATTCCAGCGTCGATCTTCAAGGTAGCCGGATTCGTCAGAATCCGGACGAAGCTCGGTCAACTTCAATCGTCATG
>JANPLJ010001159.1:0-1118 GCA_031426475.1 Pirellulaceae bacterium
AACATCAAGGGCATCGCATGCATGGTGAAATCTTGCCTTTCAATGTGAGCTGCAGTTTGTTCGTGGCCCTTCCGCTCGGCGAAAGGAAAAGGAATGGTCCATTCACATAGCTAAATAGCCACGATTTCGGAAATGCTAATAGTAACCCAAAAAGATGGGATCGTGCGGGTGGTACAGCCAGGGAAAACTTTGACATCAGGGAACCGGTCGATCGGCAGGAAAAATGCTTGATTGTGTTCTGGGGGAACTTGCTCCTAGAACAGTCCAACGATAGGCTATGCACTTCGTAAGCTATCGAAATTCGCCAATCAATTCATGGCGGACTTGTAGAGAGCATCGGTTATCAGCTTTTTCGGGTGGAGCGAACTGGTGGATCATCGAGTCTGAATTGTGGTGCGAGTTCGAGAGGGCCGCATGTAATACGGCTTCACGAAACGTTTCTCGGAGTGTTGGATTGCTTGGATCCGAGGGTAATGCCTCGATGTTCACCGAGAGATCAGGACGTTGGCTATGGTCGTTTATCTCCTTGTGTCATGAAGAGAATTTACTGAATGTCGTCCGATACAAAATACAAATTAGAGTACGTTTGGCTTGATGGCTACACACCCGAGCCGAATCTTCGCAGCAAGACCAAGCTTGTTGACAAAGCACCAAAATCCGTTGCCGATTTGGACAACTGGGGTTTCGATGGCAGTTCCACTCAACAAGCGGAAGGACACAGTTCTGACTGCGTTCTCAAACCAGTCGCACTTTATCCAGATACCAGTCGCAAGAATGGTTTCTTGGTCATGTGCGAAGTTATGTTGCCTGACCTTACACCTCACCCTTCGAACCACCGCTGCACGGTCGACGATGATCCCGATCTTTGGGTTGGTTTGGAGCAAGAGTACTTCTTGACGGAAAACGGACGTCCGCTTGGATTTCCAGAGAACGGATATCCAGCTCCTCAAGGTCCGTACTACACGAGCATTGGCTACAAGTTCGTCGGCGAAATCGCACGACAAATTGTGGAAGAACATCTCGATCTTTGCTTGGATGCCGGCATCAATCATGAAGGTATCAATGCAGAAGTTGCGAAGGGCCAATGGGAGTTCCAGGTTTTCGCCAAGGGATCGAAG
>JANPLJ010001160.1:0-3211 GCA_031426475.1 Pirellulaceae bacterium
CGTTAGAAATCGGACGCAGCTCGAAACGCGATGTTTACTGCGATTCCTCCGAAGTCTTACGACGTCGGCTACACATTGAAACCCAAAATCTAAAGTGGGATGAAGCACCAGTTCGATGATCGTCGATTTTTTTGATAACCAAGGATACTCAAGCATTTGACATCTGTTGCTCAACCAAAGAAATCATGCATCCTGGGACTTGATCCTGGCTTAGCAGTAACCGGCTATTGTGTGCTCAATGTCGCAAGTGTTAAACCACGGTTGGTGGAAGCGGGGATACTTCGAATATCGCGAGCTCAAACACTAGAGAATCGCCTTCTAGAGCTCTTTACGGGCGTTCGTGAAATCCTTGAAAACCAAGACATCGGATCGATCGCCATCGAGCAGCTCTACTCGCACTACGAACGTCCTCGAACGGCGATCTTGATGGGCCATGCTCGAGGTGTCCTATGCATGTCGGCAGCTCAGTTTGATCTCAAGGTCTATTCTTATGCCGCGACCAAAGTAAAAAAACTTCTGACTGGAAATGGTCGAGCTCCCAAAGAACAAATGCAGCTTGCCGTGCAACAACAGCTGAAATTGGCAAAGCTGCCTGAACCAGCCGACGTCGCCGATGCGATTGCAATCGCGCTTTGCCATCACTTTACGAGCACAAGCCTGATCGGACGCGCCGAGGTGGCAAAGAAATAGTGGACTCGCGGCTCTGCCCGCGAGAAGCATGCAAGAAGCATGCGTCTCAGCGGGTGGAGCCGCTGATCCACATCAAATCTTTGTTCCCGAGCCTTTCGTCAGGGCCATGAAGGCCGATTCGAGGTTGATTTCTTCTTCGGCAAAGTGTTTGATGGGGAGCTGTTGTTGGAACAACAGAGTCGCGAGCGGTGATGCGTCAGAGATACCCAGCTTGAGTACGACTTTGATGCGAAGTGCAACAACGCTGGCCGATTCGACATCTGAATCATTTCGCAAAACACCGAGCATTCGATCGAGATCGGTAGGCTTTGCCGGTTCGACGAGAACGACCAGTTGTGGTCGAACTTTCCGAATCACTTCTGAAACATCGGCATTCTCCTTCATCTCACCGCCGTTGATGATTCCGACCTTGTTACAGACATCGGCAAGCTCGGGAAGAATATGACTCGACACGATAATCGTTTTCCCCATTTGACCGAGGCGTCGCATGAGGCCTCGCATTTCAATACGCGCTCGCGGATCAAGCCCGCTCAATGGTTCGTCTAACAACAAAACTTGCGGATCGTGAATAAGTACTCGAGCTAGTCCAAGCCGTTGTGTTTGACCTCGGGACAACGTGTTGGCATACGCATCACGTTTGAAATTCAAATCGACAATCTCGAGCATTTCGTCACAGCGTTTTCGTCTTGCCGGTCCTTTGATATTGTACGCCGCAGCAAAAAATTCGAGATACTCGATGACAGTCATATCATCGTAAACACCAAAAAAATCTGGCATGTAACCGACCAATCGCCGTATCTCTTTGGGGTGCGTCAATACCGACTGGCCGCAAACATATGCTTCGCCCACGGTCGGCTCCAAGAGAGTCGCGATGATTCGCATCGTCGTTGTTTTGCCAGCACCGTTGGGGCCGATGAAACCAAAGACATCACCGGCCTGAAGATCGAGATTGATATCATTGATCGCGTACATATCATCGTATTTTTTGGTCAGATGTACCGTCTTGATCACGTTAGTTCACCTTTCAATCGATCCGTTTGCGACAGCTACCGGGATAACAAAACGGACGTACGCCGAGCGATTGCCATCGCGAACATCGATTGGCTTCGCGTCCGCTTTGGCTGACCACTCGACAATCGGTTCCGATAATCGCCCAAAAACAATGACCCGATTCATTTTCAGGTGCTTTGAGAGATCCAAATCTCCCCAATAGTTGTGGGTTAGGCCGGTGTACCCAGGACCACCACCTGCCTGATGTAGTGTCAGCATTTCTACGAGTCGGCCGACATCCTTGCGATCGGTGGGATCCCAAGGCAAACTTGAATCACGATCCTGGATCAATTGTCTTCGTTGAAGTCGTCTTCCGAGGTCTTTGGGGATATCCGTAGATAAAATCTGATGCGAGCCGTTCGACCGAATTCGGCTGGGCATCGGATACAGCCAACTTCGATAAAGCAACCAACCGTCCAGCAAATCTCGTTTCATAGGATTCGTCCACTTACCTTGGAGAAATTCCGAGTTACCTGTGACAGAAAACAACGGAGTATCGCTTGTTAGCTCAAGGAGTGAGGTCCAATCGGCCCGGACCGATTTGCTGCCTGCAAAGTTAACACCGACCCCAACAAGCTCAGAGCTCTGGTCGTTCTTTGAACGGTGCCCCATTCCATCGGACAACGATTCGTTCAAGACCCGATACGTTGGAAATCCGAGGTCCGTCCGAACGTCGGAATCAAATCCACCTAGTCCATAGCCAGGTTGCCCGCACCATGAGAGCTCTGTTCGCATCGCCAAATTGGCACGATTCGCCACCCCCGTGTCCTCCGTCGTATCGGTATCGATGGCCAAATGAGGAAGCACGCTTCCAGCTTTTGCAGAGAAATCAAAACGACCTGCTTGGCCTGAATAGTAATGTGCGAAGCCACGACCTCGTATCGTTGAAGTCGAATAGTCGACATCGACAAGTTCAATGGAATTCACTGCTAGCCCGCGAGGTTTCCAAGCTTTCGCGAGGATCGTGATACCAATAAGCGTTGAAACGGACCACAACAATAGCGACAGCCAAGTCCATGCGGGTTTTCGCCATGCTTTCGAAATCACAAAGTAATCAAACGGGCCTATCAACGCGACGATTCCCAACAAAATAATCGCCATCAGTGAGAGGCTTCCAATTCGAACTGCGCTGAAAAGATCGAGCGCTGCGTGGAATTGCCCGGACAAGTCGCTGTAGCCGAGATAGCTCGCTTGATCGATCGCTTGCAAGTGCGACTCTCGGTTGACATTGAGATGTTCGCTGTACAGTCTTTCCAAGAGAAGTTTTCGCTCGGACCATTCGCGAAGTGGATTCGCGTCCAAATCCGTCGCGAAAACCTGGATCTGTCCAAATCCCATAGCGCTTCGATAGAGAAGCGGAAGCTTCTGTCGGTCAATTGTCT
Source organism: Pirellulaceae bacterium (assembly GCA_031426475.1). Taxonomy (GTDB): domain Bacteria; phylum Planctomycetota; class Planctomycetia; order Pirellulales; family Pirellulaceae; genus JAIYDQ01. The sequence goes on from JANPLJ010001160.1 coordinate 3,123, forward strand.
GCAACGATAGATCGACGAGGCATTGGTCTGGAACGAGTCGACTACACGTCAACGGGCCAAGTCGTTTTTGGGATGACAAAAACGACTCC
>JANPLJ010001161.1:0-4251 GCA_031426475.1 Pirellulaceae bacterium
CAGAACGTTTTCAAGAAACGGCATGACATCGTCAGGACCCTCGGGGCCGCCAAACGATACGATGAGCAAGGAATCGTAGGTAGGGGCTGCTGGGACGACATCGGTGCTCGCGATAGGATCAATCATGAGAATTTGGCGGACGAATAATCGTAAGGAACAAGCAGGAAGACTAGGCTACGTAGTCTATCGACTCGTCAAGCAACTGATGAGCTCAAACGCGTCCGAATTCTTACGAATTCGGCTACCTGCAATTGAAAGTACGACTATGGAAGTTGATAGTGCTGCTGGATTATTTCGGAATCGATTTGCTCCACACTGGTTCGGACGTCATCAACGTATGGAAATTGGGCCTTTTCGAGATCTTCAACGGAGTAGATTCGAGTAAAAAACTTCTTTCGATCGTCGATTCCTCGCAACCCATGTTGAGTAGCCTCGTCCAAGCGTTCGTAATAGGTTCCGACTAGCTTTTCAACGGCCAGCCGAAAAACCTTGGTCGATTCCTCGATCTTGGTCTTTGCCCAATCATCCTTCGGTTTCCCGGCTTCTTCCATCGCAACGACCAGCGTTGATCGTCGGCCGTCAAGCGAACAAAGCATCGCGAGCATTCTCGGATCTGAACTGATCGCAACATGGTCGAATTCGTGCTGCAATAGTGCCGACTCCCACGGTTTCGTTGGCCGGAAGTATTTTGACAATTGAATTTTGTGCGAGGGCAAAACCGTTACATCATCAAAATTCACCAGAATTCGAATGCGAGGCTTTCCATCGTTTCCCTTGCCAAGCTCATTGATACGGTATCGCATGCGATATGCCAACGAGAATGAGAAGACTGTTAACGCCGTTCGACCAGCGGCCTCGACGGCTGGCTGGTCTTCCTCGATTTCCACTCTTCCGATATCGACCAATCGAGCTAGTGCAGGCGGTACGTCCGCTAACCAGGGATGTGGCACGCGATCGTTGTTCGATTCTTGTCCCAATAGACAGCACGGCAAAAGGCAGCTAGCGAGCAAACCGACGCCGTGAACGAGGATAAGAGTGCGACCATTCTGTCTCATCGCACTCATCTCGCATGATAAACGCACAGCAAACCGTCGTATCTTGACAAGGGATTTAACGAATATCGACTGCATTCGCGACATCCGTAACGAAGATTTTGCCATCGCCCATTCGACCGCTCCGCGCAGACTGCGCGAGGCAGTCGACGACTTCTTGAACACGATAGTCATCTACCCACATCGTGATTTCGACCTTCGGAAGAAACGCCAACGAGTACTCGTTGTTCCCATACTGATCGAGATGGTCTTTTTGGCGGCCGTAGCCCTTCACTTCGACAACCTGCAGCGCCTCTAAGGGTGCCAGACGCAAACTTTCAAGAATTTGATCCAGGAGAAAAGGCCTAACAATGGCAATGACACATTTCATGAACAAAAACTATTCATTTTCGAGTTGCTTTATCAGCTCACCAAATCGAGCCTCGCGTTCCGGTTCGACTACAGGATATCGAAGGTCCATCGACGTCAGATTCGACGAGATAATATCGGCTACTGCAGCCCTCGCATACCACTTGTCGTCGGCAGGAATCACATACCAAGGTGATTCTTTCGTGCTTGTCGCCGGCAGCGCTTCTTCGATCGCTTTCTCGTAGTCACCCCATAGCTTGCGTTCCTCTAGATCGCGTTCATTGAACTTCCAACGCTTCTCTGGAGTCTTTAAACGCTCCAACAATCGCTTCTTTTGTTCATCAGGAGAAACGTGAAGAAAGAACTTCAGAATCTTTGTGCCTTGATTCGAAATGACTTTCTCAAATTGCCGAATCTCTTCATATCGCTGCTCCCACAACTGGGATAGTTTTTTTACCGGGGGGAGTTTCTGCGGTTCCAAAAACTCAGGGTGTACACGCACAACCAATACTTCTTCATAGTAAGAGCGGTTGAAAATCGCGATCAACCCCTTCTCGGGAAGAAATCGCATGGGACGCCAAAGAAAATGATGTTGGAGCTCCTCGGTGTTCGGAGCACGAAATCCATGCACTCGGCATCCTTGGGGGTTGACGCCACTCATGACGTGACGAATCGTTCCGTCTTTCCCTCCTGCATCCATGCCCTGGAGGACGATGAGCAATGAACGAGTCCCCTCTGCGAATAATCGATCCTGTGCAGCTCGGAGAACTTCAAGATCTTCCTTGAGCGCTTCCTCACCGTGCCCTTTGCCTTCGAGTTCTTTGCCTGCCGAGGTCGAAAGCTTTGCTAGTTTGAGCTTGTCACCCTCATCGACTCGAAACTCTTTATGATCAAAGCGATGTTTAGTTGGCATGACGTTGGACTCAGCTCAAAAATCTAGAACGGTGATTCATCCAAAATCAGACGATTTCGGCGACGATGTCAGTATAGCTAATTGCTTGCAGACGTGCCAAGCGAATCGAAACTTGTCGACCGACCTGTAAAAGACAGCTTGACATCTTGTCCCGATGCGGCTTGGAACATAATCTCGGCAAGGTTCTCCGAAACAATTTCGCGGAGGCCCAGATACGATGTCGTTAACCTCGGATTTACTTCGATCGCCACGATCGACTCATCGAGCAACTGTGAGTCCGTCAGCACAAAGTCGATCCCGATCCAGCCCACTGGGTAACCTGGCAACGATCGAATCACGCGGATTGCAAACGCCTCGAACGCAGCCTGCAAGACTGGATTAAGTGGTCCTGCCCCACCGCAATACTGCACTCCGCTTTTCGAATGATTCGCATTGAGCAAGAGGTTTTGGCTCATCGCTGGCAAGACACACAATTGATTGGGACCGCATAGTACCGCAATACTTCCGGCAACCCCTTCGATCCACGGTTGAATAAGATAGCGATTCCAATCACGTGTTAACGTCGATTCTTCCTGGACGAATCGATGGCATGCTCGCAACGATTCCAATCGGTAAACATCTTGACAACCCGCCCCATCTCGAGGCTTAATCGTCCATGCTTGGACAGGCTGGATTGTGCATCCGTCGGATGAATTATCGACTTCGGGCAAGGCGGAGCTACTCTTGATGAAGTCCCCAACGCGTTTCGTTCTCGGATGCGGTACATTCGCTCGTTGAAAACACTCTGCGGTCAGCCATTTGTCGCTCGCCGCTTGCAGGAAAGTTGAATCGGCGTTGAGCAAACACGCTCCGGATGTTCGCAACGCGTCGGTGATCTCCGTTAACTGGTTATCCATTTCTGGGGCAATCACGACCACAAAGTCAACTTCGCTGGCAAGTTTTCGCCACGCATCGAGAAAGATTTCATCGGTATTTATTTCTTGTACCGAGACATCCCTGATATCGCATCCACCAAGCCTAGCGTCCCAGCAAACCAATACATCCCAATCCGCCAATTGCGACCAGTCCGAGGCAAGGGCATGCAGCATCGCTCGCCCTTCTCGCAAAAGACTTGTTGGGATTTCTTTCAAAGGCTGCGTCACCATGCCGCCGCCGCAAACGAATTCTAAAATCGCAACGCGACGACGTTTTTCAATTTGCTGCGATCCGAGCTGTCTACCGAGGTTTCGATCGTAGCCAACTACACCGTGTTCCAGCGCGAGGTTCCTTTCATACAAATGATCGCCTGCTTCAACGTTTTTCGTCACGTATGAATGCAAGCAAGTCGGCAAGTTGTTCTGGCGACATCGATTTCTCAAAGCCTTCGGGCATGAGCGAAATGCCCGTGTCCTTCATCGACTCGATATCCGCGATAGGGATCTCGCGGCGAGTTCCATCGCTGATGGCAATCGTGATCGATAACGCCAAGCGTTTTTCGACAATCCCCGATAGCACCTGACCGTCGGTTGTAAGCACCGAGTACTGATGGTACTTGGGTTCAAGATTACGGTTGGGGTCCAAGACTGCCGTGACCCACTGGTCGGTCGTCCAATGCTTTAGGTTTTCTAATGGCGCGCCGAGGATCGGCTTGTTAGGTGTCGCGAGATGACAAGCGGCGCAGTGTTGCTTGTAAAGGAGTTCACCTCGCGTTCGATCCGGCGATCCATCCAGTTTCGCAAGATAGTCCGAAACCAACTTTGCTCGCTCCAGCTTTGTTGGCCGGCCCAGAATCTGCTCGCAGCGAGCCATCAGCGAACGATCGCCCCGCGACCGCAGTTGCTGGACCGTGGCTACATCCAAGTCTCGCACTCGGATGGAATTGTTTTCTAACGCCGACACAAGCATTTCCGTCGAAGATCGTCGTTGTAGCAATGTTGCACAAGCTGTCCTTCTTGAATC
>JANPLJ010001162.1:0-4491 GCA_031426475.1 Pirellulaceae bacterium
CACCCCCCAAGAAAAAATCGGGTGCACACACATCTGTTTACCGCGAAATACAGGCTTACAGGAATCCAAAAGATGTTTAGAGCTATGGCGTCGCCCTCCCGATTGTGGTTGAGTTCCAGTTTGCTGCCTACGGCAGGCCTACGACGAAACGACAGCCCGAAATCCGTTGCAAGTTAGTTCCGTTCCAGTAGCAAAGTGTGCCCGCCGAATATAAGCCAACGCGACAACCAAACCGGAACCGGCTTCGGTGACTGTCATTGACGTAATGGTGCCCGCTTCCTGTTCGTCTTTTTTGACGATCGCACCAACTTCTAACCCATTCGGATTTCCTAAGTCGCTCACGTCGATCGACAACAGTACCAACTTTTTCTGCACTTGACCAAGAGCGTCCAGCCGAGCGACAGTCTCTTGTCCGAGATAACAACCTTTGTTGAATGAAATCGCGGTATCGGTACGGTCGAGCTCTTGTGGAAGGTTTTTTTCGTCAAAATCGATTCCGACCAGCGGCCATCGTTGGCGAATACGATTCGCTTCCAAAGCGATTGCGTCTTCCAGTTGGTTATCGAGGGAGAAATCGCTCAAAAGCGAGTGAATGGAATCATCGTTACGGAATCGCACCAGAAGCCAGTCGTTGCCGATGGCCGGACAAGCGATCGCAATCGGGGATTCCGAGTTGCCGATGGCTGCGACTTCCATATTAGCAAGTTGTTCGATGCGATCGCTTTTGAGTTCGGTCGTCAACCACGCACGCCGCACAAAGGCCCAACGCCAATTCGAGCTATCGTCGACCAGTGTGACATCTTCGCGAATAATATAGCGGTCCCAGTGTGCGATCAACTTCGCTGCTTGGTCTTTGCCCCATGAAACAAAGGCGAGCGATTCTCGATCGGAAAACACGATCCCATGTGCGAGCGTCCGACCTTTGACGTCGGTTACAAAGCATTCGACGGCTTGGTTTTCTGAAGTACGCTTCAGGTCGTTCGTTACTAAGTTGTTCAACCACTTGAGACGATCTTTTCCGAAGATCGTGATGATAGTAAAGGAATCCAGCGGAAAATAGTTTCGCATAAATTTATTCGACGATCATTTCGCCATTCATGACCATCCAATGGCCCGGGAAAGTACAGATGAAAGGATATCGACCAGGAGCGGACGGAGCATTGAAATAGATTGTGCCTTTGTCTTGCCCATCGATAATGTCGGTATAGCATAAAACATCTTCACTAACTGGGATATACTGATTAAAGGCTGCGTCGGGATCACTGATCAATCGATTGACCAGATCACCGACCCGCTGAAGGCTTCCAGGCGTGAGGAGAGCCCAGTTGTGCGGAACGACGTCTGGATTTACAAAAGTAAGCGCGATCGGTTCTTTCGCTTGCACGCGAATTTCTCGTGTTGCATAGCTTAGGTTCTGTCCGGCTTCGATACTAATCTCTCTCGCTTCCTTAATCTTCTTCCGCCAAGGGTTCGGTTTTCGTTTTAGAGCGTTCGCTAAATCCAGTTCGATCGGATGAGCGGCGATCGTTTTCGCGACATGCCGGTAATTGGGGATGTCGGTGCGAGGTCTTCCGAGTCGATGTACCGTTGCGTAGATGTCGGTAGCGGGAAGGCTTCCAAGAACAAAGTGCACGTGCAGCTGATTGACCGGTTGCAACTCTGGAAGCTCAAGGAAAAGTGTCTTGCCTTCGTCGAGCACATGGATCGATTCAATCGCAAGCCGATCATGGCCACGGACACCTGTATGAGCGCTCGAATATTCTGCGGAGCCATAGTTCGCGCTGTAGCGATAATTCCAAGTCTGTGCGATATAATTCGATTTCGAAGTAATGGGACCAATACCGCCTGGCGATCGATCAAGAGGATCCGAAAACCGAAGTGCGATACCATTCTCATGGACATGGAACCCGATCGGCATCGGAGCATGAGTGCCGGTATAGCGAAGTCGTTGCAGGCATCCCGTATCTGGAGCATAGGAACCCCAGCCGTTCATACCGACTACATAGAGCTGGCCGTCGCGAGGCGAGAATCGACCGCGATGTACCCCTGAACGAAAACTGCCGGGCAGCACCATGGCAGCGGCTTGCGTTTGCCCGTCGACTTCGTCCAGCATGATATTCATGGCGGTTCCCGTCCCGTGCGAAAGATGAATTAGACTTCCCTTCAACGGACCCCAACGATCGCTTGATACGTAGACCTGTCCTCCGCTCGAATTATCCAATCCGCGAGGAAGATAAAGGATAGGGAGTTCGGGTCGACCGCCAACCTGTGGTCCTTTGTGACCAAAGAAAGGCGTTCCCTGCATCGACGGCTTCCACAGGCAAATCATCGAAGTGGGCGTCCAATCGCCTTCCGAGCCTGGAACGGTGATGCTGCCATCGGGGAGCAAACCAAGTCCATCCGGATTTCGAAAGCCAGTCGCAAGTACCTTGACCGTTTGTCCATCTGGGCTGATCTTCAGCAACCCTTGATTTCCTGAAGCTGTGTAGAAATTTCCAGCCTCATCGCGCTGTAATCCACAGATGAAATCATGCCCGGCTGGTGAGGTATCCATCGCGTTGCTAAAGCATTCATACCAATCCGCTTGGCCATCGCCGTTGAGATCATGGAGCCGCGTAATCTGGTTTCGGCCGAGGACATAACATTGATCTTCGTGAACGACGACTCCCAAAGCATGATGTAGCCCCGAAGCGTATCGTCGCCACGTCGCCTTTTTCGCGTCGAGTTCACTAAAACCGCGAACATGCCAAACATCGCCATGTATCGTCGAGACGTAAACGGAACCATCGCTCGCGAATCCGAGATCACCAGCGAAGAACGGCACTTTCCATCGATTCTCTTTCGGGAACGCGATCGAATCGATGACGTACGGCGTCGCTTGTCCTAATTCAATCGCGGTTTCATATGCTTCGTCATCCAGCGCTGGTCCGCCTTTCAAACATGCGTTCAGCGGATGTTCGGTGGCGGGCAATCGCGTTCGAGCCAAATGACCATCGACGATCGAAGCTGTATCGAGATAGTCAACACTGCCGATACGGTAGGCGAAGATCGTCTGCCCTTGATAGCGATAGAATCCCAGGTAGCGAGGCTTGCCTTGATGATCGATGGGAGATGGCTGAGGCTGCATCTGTCCGACTGGCTTCACGCCATCCAAGAATCCGTGTCGCACCGACGAGAACGACAGAAAGCCGCCCGTCCAATACGCTTCGTATTGAAGCGTGTCCGTATTGAAGCATGCTGCCGCTTGTTCGCTCGGATTGTTTGGTGTATTCAGGCGAACGCAAACTCCGCGACCGATAACTTGCTTACCGTTTTTAAAAGTATGGCATTGCAGCGACCCTAACTCGACGTCGTTCCATTCGTTACCAGCCCAAAACGCTTCGTCCTGATTTCCCCAATGCCCGAACTCGCGACCATCTAAACCGGGATATTCGGTGAACAAATCAGCGGTCGTGTTCTGTGTTCGAAAGTACTCAGCTTGTTTCGCATAGAAGTCAAAGACACGATCGCGGTTGATGAATTCGCTATGCCATGGAATCAACGTCGCATCGATCGGTCCTTTGCTGAGTGGAAAGTCCGCCGCTTTATGGCTTCGTGCATGTTCTAGTAACGATGCGACCATTTCCGGGTTGAGAGCTTCCGTTCGCCCCAAGCTGGATACGAACGCGATCAAGTCCAACTGTTGAGTGCGGGACAGCGAAGCGACCAGCGCGTCGGGCATCACCGAACCGGTTATCTTTTCGTCTTCGATTTCGTCGCGAGCGATCTTGACTTCGACTCCCGATGCGGGTTCACGAATGACGATCGATCCGTCGCTTTCGCTGACTCGATAACCTCGGATGACTCGGCCGTCCTCCGTTAAAATCTGATAGGTTTGATAGGCGGGCTCGATCTCGCGATGGGGCCATAAAAGCGAAGTTGCCAATTGCTCGGTCGTTCGTTTGGTACCGATCAACGTCAATTCCGGACCAACTTTCCCGCCGTGCTGGCCGATTGCATGGCAAGAAAGACACGCCGTTGATTCACCTGCGAAAAGCTTCAAACCGTGAGCTACGTTGCCTTCGCTGGCTGCATCGATCGCGATTTGTTTGGCGAGCGCTGGGCTGAACGTGGCAGCTCCATGAAACGACTTCCATGTTGGCTTGGCGGTGGACTGATTGGAATTCAGTCGTTCTAAACACCACTGTAATCCCTCGATATTGTCCTGTAATCGCAGCTTCGCGTCCTCGTTGGTGTGATTCAGAATGCCGATGGGGCCGACGTAGCCGCTTTCGTTGATTTGCCGAAGAATTTGCAAATCGCGATCGCCTTCTCCGATCGGCAAAATCTTATGGCCAATACGGTCGCCCTCGGTTCGCATCCCATTGAGGTTCAATGCCATTAAGTGCGGTTTGATTTTCGTTAAGATCTCTGGCAATCGGTCGAGCTGGCTGTGAGCATGATGTAGGTTGTAGACGATTCCGACGTTCGGCATCCCAAGGCGTTCGATGA
>JANPLJ010001163.1:0-3187 GCA_031426475.1 Pirellulaceae bacterium
GACGTAGCAACCTACGTTGATACGTTCACAATCCCTTTCCCGTTATTAAAGGATTACGATCAAGCGGCACTGCGAGCACTCGATGCGACGAGGACCCCCGAAGTCTTTGTGCTCGACGCTCAAGGCAAGGAAGTCTATCGAGGTCGAATCGACGACCAGTATGAGCCCGGAATTAGTCGCCTTCATCCAAACCGCCATGACTTACGGACTGCCATCGAGGAATACTTGGCGGGGAAACCGATCAGTACCGCTCGTACCGAAGCCGTTGGGTGTTTGATCACTCGTCCACGAAAATCGATCAACGCTAGTTCGGTGACCTTTTCCAATCAAGTCGTTCGTTTGCTTCAGCAGCATTGCGTCGAGTGTCATCGGCCGGGTGAGATCGGACCGTTCTCGCTTACTGAATATGACGAAGTCGTCGGATGGGCTGAAATGATGCTCGAAACAATCGAACAACGACGCATGCCGCCTTGGAATGCGAATCCAGAGCATGGCGATTTCGTGAACGCAAGACATTTCTCCGATGCCGATCGCGAGATCATTCGACAGTGGATCGACAACGGAACTCCGTACGGCGATTCGAGCGAGTTGCCGACGGTTGATACCTTTGCAAAGTCAACAGCCGATGAATCGCATTTCGATCTAGAAATTCCGATGCGATCTAAATCCTACGAAGTCGCGGCCGAAGGCACTATCGAATACCAATACTTTGTGGTCGATCCCAAATTTGAAGAGGACCGTTGGGTTCGTTTTGCGCAGCTGACGCCCAGCAATCGTTCGGTTGTCCATCATGGAATCGTTTTCATTCGTCCACCCGACGGCGTTCCGGTCAACGGAATTGGATGGTTGACTGCATATGTTCCGGGGCAAGTTCTCCAGGAATCGCCCGTTCATCGTGCAAGAAGAATTCCCGCTGGTTCGAAACTCGTCTTCCAGATGCATTACACTCCCAATGGACGCCCAGAAAAAGATCTGAGCGTCCTACGCTTGACCTTCGCGGATCGGTCGGAGTTGACGGAAGAACATATATCGTTGGTAAGCCTCAATCAGGAGCTGGAGATCCCAGCTGGAATGGCGGACGTTCCGGTCCATGGCAGGTCCCCCTTTCTACCAAGCGACGGGATGCTCCTGGCCATGTCGCCTCATATGCATCTTCGCGGAAAGTCGATTCGCGTCGAATCGAAATCGCAAGGCAAGCGAAACGTGTTACTGGACGTGCCTTCGTATGACTTTAACTGGCAGCACACTTATGTTTTGCGCAATCCGATTCCACTAAGTTCGCTCAACGAGCTGACGTTTGAAGCGAAGTTTGATAATTCGGAAAAGAATCGCTTCAATCCAGATCCCACTGCCTTTGTGACTTGGGGAGATCAAACGTGGGAGGAGATGGCAATCGTTTTCTATGAAGTTGCGATTCCGATCGACCGGAAAGACTCAGGCAGTTTCGCACGGCCCGTGTCGCGCGAAAAAGCACCATCTCCCAAAGCCGAATCGAAGGAAGAGGAGGTGGTTGTTCGAAAGCTATTTGAAGATCTCGATCGTGACCGGGATGGTCAGATCGAGTACGAAGAAGTTGATCAAGCCGTTCAATTACGAAGCTTTCGTTCGTTTGATTCGAATCGCGATCGAAAAATTGATTACGACGAAGCGATGGAAGCTGTTCGGCGGATGCCTCGATGAGTCGTGAGTTCCTGTGTCTCTTTGCTCGCTATCCGTGGCTTGCTTTTGCAACAATTGTTGGCATGTCGATCCTTTCGTTGATCGGCTACTACGATCCTTATCTTCTCGTGCCTCGCCCAGTCGACGTTGAAGCAGTCGATGCTCCGCTGATCAAGAGTGCGGACGGGAAGCCCAGACGCGGCTCGATGGGTGACCGCCGACGTCAAGCTACGTCGGCTGGTACAGTCAGTCTCTTCAGTGGCGATGTCATCATGGTCGTCACCAGTGATAATTTCTTTACGTCAACCAGTACTCAGGCGTTGCGTGAGGCGGTTGCGAAGCTCGAGGAGTTGCCACAGGTTCGAAACATTATGTGGATGGACAAGGCTCCTCCGCTCAATATCTTTGGAATGCCGACTCCAGCACTCCCAGACCATCGCGCATCCCAGGCACGATTTGATCTCGCGCGCGAACAAGCAATCTCGAATCCGATGATTGGCGGCCAGCTGCTATCACGCGATGGTCGAACCGCACTTTTGCTGATCGGAATCGATTGGTTCCACGTTCGAAAAAATGCGGACTGCACTCGAACACTGGAAGCGGTGGCACGCGAAGCAGCGGCGAAGGTCTCCGAAACCTCCATGGAATTCGCAGTGACAGGCGAACTGCCCATGCAAATGCTATTCAAGCAAAGTACGTTGGAAAACGATCGCAAGTTCCAATGGATTGCCTATGGAGTCGTGCTCACGCTAGCGACGATCCTATTTCGCGGGCCGACGGCTGTTTTTATCACGGCTCTGGCACCGATCCTCGGTATCTTCTGGACGCTTGGATGTATTCGATTCTTTCACTTGCAAGACAATCCATTCAACACCGTTGTTGTCCCCATTTTGTTGAGTATGGTTGGATTCACGGACGGTGTTCACATGATGACGCAAATTCGAATGCATCGAGCAGGAGGGATGTCTGGTCGCGATTCTGCTTTGAAGGCGATGAACGAAGTGGGGACCGCTTGTTTTTTGACTTCGTTGACGACGGCGATCGGTTTCGGGTCGTTGGGATGGGCGCATCATGACATCGTGCGAGAATTCGGCTGGTGCTGTGTCCTGGGCGTTGTCGTTACGTTCATTGCGGTCATTGCTGCGATCCCTCTTGCTTGTACTTCTTGGCTGGGACGAAGCGTCCATCATGGTCACTCCAACGGATTGATTGAAAGCAACGTCGGTCGGCTTACCTTTATGATGCATTGGATTCTAGGATCGCCCAAATGGTTCGCATGGACCGGAATCGGTTTGACAACCCTTTGTATCTTGATTGCCCTCCAGCTGCGTCCCGACGAACGAATGCTGACGGCGATTCCGGAAAGGAGTTCGGAGGCGAAAGCCTTGCGTCACATGGATCAAGCCTTTGGTGGTTTGGAAACGTCAACTGTCCTGATCCGGTGGGAGTCCGATATCGACGATGATTCGAAAGAAATCATTGCCGTGACCGATGAAATCGAGAATGCATTGCGAGAAGAACCACTTCT
>JANPLJ010001164.1:0-5138 GCA_031426475.1 Pirellulaceae bacterium
AAGCCGAGCTCGTCGAAGCAATGGAAAGAAAGTATCGATCAGTATTTTTCGCTTTTAGGTAAGCGACTTCTTAACGAGTCGGACTGACGAACAGTTCATTTTTCAAGGTTCTTTAGGTGTCGTTTTAGATGGTATCAATGTGAGTAGATCGCTTTACATGGATTTCCATGCGATTGGGCTGATTGGATTCTTTCAACTTTGGAGCGGGTATTGTGAATAATTCGAGTCGTAGCCTTGTATCTCAGAAGATAGCCCGGGCGATTGCCGGCGAAATACACAAGTTGAGTGGTGGATGGAAGCGACGACGGGCTCGAAATGAGCGGAACCGATATAATCGGCGACGTCTCGCGTTGGAGCTTCTGGAAAACCGAAATCTGCTCGCATCCATTTTCTATTCGGAGAATGGCGAAAAACTTAACCTGGACGAGCAAACGGACCAAGTTGCGATCGATTCCATCGATTCGCAACGTGCGCAGATGCTAAGCAGATTGGCGGCCAGCGCTGGATTATCGGCCGGTGATCAAGCGGAGGAAAGCGGCGTTGCCGACGCGATAGTCCGAGCAAGTGGCGTCATCAGTACCGATTCGTATCCGTTGCCTTTGGTAGCAAAAAACCCGCTCGGTTCTCTCGTTTATGACCCGACTCTTTCCGGTGCGATCAGTTCCGTTGACGAAATCGATAACTATACGATCAGTGTCGACCCTGGGCAGAAGATCACGGTCTTTCTCGATCCACAAACAACACTCAAAGGGCTCATCCGACTCTATGACTCGTCCAATACATTGCTTGCAAGCGCGACCAATACAGTCGGTTTGGATGCTGTGATCCAGACCGTTTCCACAGGCTCGGCAACCGACACGTACAGGATTGAGGTCAGCAGTGACGGAGGAGCAACTTCCGGTACCTACACACTTGGATTGATTCTCAACGCGAGAGAAGAAGCTGAGTCGCACAACGGGCCAACGAACGACACGTTCGCAACGGCGGAGGACATCAACGGCAGTTTCGTCGTGCTGAGCGCCACTGCGTCGCGAGGCGCAGCGCTCGGCTCGGCTACCGGAACGGATTACTTTCAATTCAATGTTTCGGCAGGCGACACATTGACGCTGGCACTCCAATCGCTTTCAGGCCAAGCGATTAACCTAGCGTTGTTCGATCCTGCGGGCATTCAAGTCGCAGGATCTGTTGGGACGGCGAAGAACGTAAGTCGCGGACTAAGCGATTTTGTTGCATCGGTATCTGGGAGTTACCGCGCTCGAGTAACAGCAGGAACAGCCGGAACGACTTATAACTTGGTGGTTCTCAAGAATGCCGACTTCGATAAAGAGGAGAACGATTCGATTGCAAAATCGCAGTACATCGGCGGGGCCGACGGGTCGCTTGGATACTTGGAGCCGGGTGCGATCCGTGTTGCCGTACAGCAAAGTACCTTCGATGCCACGTATACACCGCTTGTGATCAATCAATTAAACGATGACAGTTATTTCAATTTCCAGGCTACTGCAGTCACCGATTCACAGATCGATACTGTTGCAGAGCTGCGTAACTACGATGTCGTCCTACTTGCCGATCTCGGCACATTTATCTCGCCAGCAACAGCGGCGGCCCTTAAGACATGGGTGCAGGCGGGACTCGGCGGCATTGTTTCGTCTTCATGGATTAACTACAACCTCAAGTATATCTCAACGGATCCTGCGACACAGGCTGACCTCGATGCCATTTTGCCGATCAACATGGCCGCGGAGTTTACCGATGAGTTCACGAATTCGACTATCATTAACAGCGTTGTCCACCCGGTTACGACGGGGGTAACGAATTTCTCAGGCACGGCGTTTGGCGAGTCACTTGCCGCCGGAGCGGACCCAGGTGCCACCGTTCTAGCTCTCGACGAGTTGAATCGACCGGCGATCGTTGTCGGCACGAGTGGCAGTGGTCGCGGAGTCTACCTTCACCCTGCCTATATGTATGGACAGACCCAAACGCTGACGCCGAACGCAGATCGTCTGCTTGAGCAGGCGCTCGCATGGGCCGCGCCCGCCGCTGCAGCGAACGAGGCAAGCGATTGGTATAGCTTCGCTGTCAATTCGGGCGATAGCCTTGCTCTTCAAACCAGAACTCCGGCCGACGGCCTCGGCAGCTTTATCAACTCCGCCAATCCGAAACTCGAACTTTACAATCCGTCGGGCACACTGGTGGCTTCGGGGACGGTTCTCGCGGACGGTAGAAACGAAAACATTCTTCATACGGCAACTCAGTCCGGGAACTATCGTTTGAGGGTGTCTTCCGAGGGTAACACGGTAGGTGAGTACTTCGTTTCTCTCTCAGGCAATACACCGACGACTAGGCCGCCGTTCCAAGCAGTTTCATCGAGCCCGGCCAACGGTGCTAATCTTATCACCCAAGCGGTGGTCTACTCTGTTGACTTCAACGACTGGATTCTCGCTTCGTCACTTCAAGCGTCTGATTTGAAAGTGAACGGCCTCAACGCTACGTCGATGACTTTGAGCGACGGCGATACGGCCACGTTCACTCTACCAAGCGGGCTGGGAGTTGGCACACACACCATTACGATCGAGGCTGGCGCCGTTCTCGACGTGCAGGGCACTCCCGTCGAGGCGTTCACTGCGACGTTCATCGTGGATACCACCGCTCCTAGAGTTATCTCGACATCGGTGGCCCCTAACGCCGTGATTACGCCAGGCACACTTAGCTACGTGATAACCTTTAGTGAGCCGATAAAGACGTCTAACATCCTTACGACTGGCGACTTCACTCTGCACGGGAATATCCGGCAGGCGGTCACGACAAACTACAACCCAAGCAGTTTTTCGTTTAGCCCAGATGGAACCGTTCTAACACTGAACTATAACTCGCTTCAAGACGACGACTACACGTTGACCCTGATCGCAGGAACAACCAGCGGAACGAACTTCACGGACCTTGCAGGCAACGCTTTGGATGGTGAGTTTTCAGGTGTGTTCCCCTCAGGCAACGGTACCGCGGGTGGCAACTTTGTCACTGGATTCGTCATGGATCGTGTGACCGAGACGTATCCATTCCTACTCACCAAGAGCCCGCTCGGCAGCCTCGGCTATGATCGGTCGCTGGTTCGTACGATCGCTTTTGCTAGCGACGTCGACGAGTTTACGTTGAACGTTGATCCGAACCAAACGATCAGTATCGCTGTAACGCCGACAACGCCCTTGTTGCAGCCGCGAGTCGAGCTGTTCTCTCCCGCGAACATATCACTTGGCTCGTCGAGTGCCAGTGCTGCTGGCCAGACAATCGGCCTTCAGACGATCTCCACTTCAACAGGCGGAACATACCGGATCGCGGTCAATGGCGTGACGGGATCGCAGGGCCGTTACACCATTGAAGTCATTCTCAATACCGCATTCGAGACGGAAGATAAAATCGTTGGGATTAACACCAATAACACACCGGGTACAGCCCAGAATATCGACGGATCGTTTATCGATCTCGATACAACGTCAGCGCATGCCAAACGAGGCTTCGTCACAGGTACAACGGACATTACTGGCGTCCTCTTGCCGAATGAGATCGAGCCGAACAACACGCAAGCAACCGCAAATATTGCAGCACCCAACTTTGCACCTTACACGAGCGAATTTTACCACTTAGGGCTCAAGGGCGACAGCTCTTCGCTAACCGACCTCGACTTCTTCAACATAGGAACTCTCCAGGTAGGCGATATCCTGACCGTCACTGCTTCAGGGTCGCCGAGCCTCCGCGGGTCGAATACCGACCCATTCGTCCGGTTGTACCGCGGCTCATCCGCATCACCGATTCTAGTCGCCAGCAATGACGACAATGGGCCAGGTCTCGATGCACTGCTGGCGGGAATAACCATTTTGACGACCGACACGTACTACGTTCAGATGGATGCCACCGTCAACGCTCGAGTTGGTTCGTATGAGTTTGGTTTGTACTTGGAAAACTATGATACGGCACCAACGACCGGCGGCAATTTCACCATCGAAAGCGAACCCAACAATACTGCTGCTACGGCAAACAATGCCTCGACGAGTTGGAGGTCTGTGCAGTATCGATCGCAGACCTCGGGCGAGATTGTGACATCGGACATCGACTTCTATCGTTACCAATTTACCGCTGGGGACCTCGTTACCTTTGTCGTCGACTCACAATCGACTCTCGATGCCCGTGTGAACTTGCGGAATTCGGCTGGCACCATCATTGCCCGAGAAGACGGGTCGAGCGTTGGTCCCGGAACCGATTCGTCAATCTATTCCTTCATCGTTCCGAGCAGCGGCGCCTACTTCGTCGAAGTTTTTCCGTTTTCAGGCACCGGTGTTTATAGTCTAGACATTTTGCTTTCGACGAACTCACCACTGTCCTTCCCGGCAATCGGTGAGGATTACTACTCATTTACCGCAAGCGCTGGGCAGCCAGTGACGTTGGCTCTCACGAACGTTTCGGTGGGCAACGTGGATGTTCAGTTGATCGGTACCGATGGCACCACCGTTCTAGCGAGCGGAGTAGCGGGGGCGACGAATTTGAATGAAGTCATTTCGAATTTCCAAGTCGGAACGGCAGGTACCTACTTTGCACGCGTCTCGGGCAACCTCGGGATCGCGTACAGTCTGGCCGTGACCAAGGACGCAGCCTTTGATACAGAGAGCAACAACACGTTTAATACGGCGCAGAGTCTCAATGGAACTCAAGGAGTTCTTGGCCATGCAAGAGCAGCGACACCGAACGCCATGCTGTTCGACTTCGAAAGTGGCAACCAAGGCTTCACCGTTGACAATGGTACGACGGGCCTATGGCACTCAACGACTCAGCAGGGCTCGCAAGTTGGCCATTCGGCAGTGACTAGTTTTCACTACGGACGGGAAGGCGGAACTTACAACTCAGGCCAACGCAACACCGGTTCCATAGTTTCGCCGGTGATCACTTTGCCGGTCGCAAGTCCCCTTTTCTTTGGTTTCAACTACATTTTGCAGACCCAAGCCTCCACATCGTTCGATACGGCGAACGTGCAAATCAGTACGAACAATTTCGCCACATTCAACACGATTGCAACTCGAACCTCGAACCTGCCCAATAGCGCTGTATGGCGAGAGTTTGCGTCCGATCTATCCGGATTTGCTGGACTC
>JANPLJ010001165.1:0-4265 GCA_031426475.1 Pirellulaceae bacterium
AATGTCGGTGGTCAAGACGGAAAAAACGATGGAATTGGTGGTTGGAGAAAATTCTCTCGTCTTGAACATTCCAGAATCCACGATTGAAATCGCCGATTGGGTAGTCTTAGAAACGATCGATATTGCGACAGAAGTTGAAAAAGCGTTCGATCAACCGATTGATTTTCCACCCCTATCGCAAGCCATCGTTGCCGATGATCGCGTTGCACTCGCAATCGAACCGGGCCTTCCTCAAATGATGACAATTGTGGACGGAGTTGTCCAATATCTTCTGAAAAATGCTGTGCGGCCCGATTCCATCACGATCTTGCTTGCCCAAGAACACGAATCGCTTGCCGAACTTTTGGCGGCCAAACTGAAGGAACGCGCTGGAGCCTCGATCGATGTTCGTTACCATCACGGCCAAGACCCGAATTCGATGGGTTACTTAGCCGCGGCGATCGGCGCCGAACCGATTTATATCGATCGCGCTCTATTGGAAGCAGACGTTGTCTTACCGATTACCTGCGCCCGTGACCCCAAAGCATGGGCCTATGCAGGTCTGTTCGGTATCGTCCCTTGGTTTACCGATTCGAAGACTCAACAACGCTGGCGACATGAATATGCCACCGAAGTGCGCGGCGACTCGGAAAAACGACTTCGCGCTGCCAAGGAAGTCGCTTGGCTGCTGGGAATTCAACCTATTCTCGCAGTCGTGCCTGGGCCCAAAGGAAATGTCGACAGCCTCTTCTTTGGCAATGCCGAAACGGTTGAGCGATCGATCGCAACCGCCATCGCACCCCGATCGATCACACCGACAGACGAGCTTTTTGATCTCGTTGTCTGCAGTATCGACGGTGATCATGACCAACAGACTTGGGACAACGTCGCCAGAATCTTGGATATGGCCGAACACTTCCTGCGTCCGACTGGTACCGTTGTCGTCGCAACCGAATTGCGTGAAAAACCGGGACCCGTATTTCGGTGGCTGTCAAGTATTGAAGACCCAGAGAAAAAAGAACGCCATGTCCTGAATAGCGATCACCCACAGTCGCTTGCCGCCATCGAAATCTTCCGAACACTTTCGAAACGCTCGATCTATCTGATGAGCCAACTTTCACGCGAGAAGCTCGAAGAGTTCGGCATCGGTTCCATCGCTGATATCTCAGAACTTGAGCACCTGATCGCTTCACATCCAACCACACTCGTCATCAGCGGCGCACAACATCGCCGAGTGAATCGAACATAAGAGGGCGTTGATCGCGTTCCTGCCCTTGTCTTTACCCATATTCACTCCTGTTGCCGAAGCAACACAACGCAATGCGCTTCAACGAGTCGTGATTGGCCGATGTCGCCCGTCGCTTCGCCGGTTTTTCCCTTGATCGATATCTGGTCGATATCAATATCGAGAATCGACGCGATGCGTTCACGAATCGCCATTTTGTGAGGCGATATTTTAGGTCGTTCCATTCGAATCACACAATCGAAGTTGACGATCTCAAAACCGCAGCGAGCAACCTTCTCCGAGGCAATCGCGAGAAGCTCGGCTGAGTCACGACCTTGGTTCTCGGCCGCCGTATCGGGAAACAGCTGACCGATATCGTCGAGACCAGCCGCGCCTAGCAGTGCGTCCGTAATCGCATGCAACAAAACGTCGGCATCCGAATGACCGATCAAATGGTAATCGCCTGGGATGTCAATTCCGCCCAGCCGCATCGGACCCCCCGAACCGATCCGATGTGAATCGATCCCCAAACCGATTCGAAAAACCATAAACAGTACTTCCAATGAGAAACGAAGTTTACCCCGAGGCTGCGAAAATCACCTTAAGAAAACGTTTCTATTGGACTGGGCTCGGGATTGGGGGCGGCGCGATTCTTTCGCCGATCGTGTCGCGCAAGCGCAGCACCTACGAATCCAGCAAACAACGGATGAGCCTTCGTAGGTTTACTCTTGAACTCTGGATGAAATTGTACTGCCAAGAACCATGGGTGGCTCGGCAGTTCTATGATTTCAACTAACTGACCGTCTGGGCTCGTTCCCGTGAATTGAAAGCCATGCGCTTCATATTGCTGGCGATAGAGGTTGTTGAATTCGTATCGATGCCGATGCCGTTCCTGAATCGTATCTTGGGCATAGGCTGCACGTGCCAAGCTGCCGCCGATGAGGCTCGCAGGTTGGCTTCCCAACCGCATCGTGCCACCAAGATTGGTAACTTGGCGTTGTTCGTCGAGCAAACAAATGACGGGATGCGGTGAATCTTTGTCGAACTCTGTCGAGTGGGCTTTGTCTAAACCGATCATCGATCGACCGAATTCGATTACCGCACATTGCATTCCCAAACAGATTCCAAAAAACGGGATCTCTCGTTCACGAGCGAAACGAATCGCTTGAACCTTGCCTTCGATCCCCCGCTCTCCAAAACCGCCGGGCACCAAAATGCCGTCGTAGCCTGAGAGTAGCCGTTCGGGACCTTCCTGCTCGATATCACTGCTCTGAATTCGTCCGATGCGAATCTGGGCTTTGTGCTGGATGCCCGCATGATCAATCGATTCGTAGATCGATTTGTAAGCGTCTTTATGCTCTGCGTATTTGCCCACAACAGCGATGCTGATCTCATGCTCTGGAGACCGCAAAGCATGCATCAGCTTGTCCCAAGCGTCCAAACGCAATGGCTGGGCAGTCAACCCAAAACGCTTGATGATTTGTTCATCGAGTTTCTTGTCGCGAAGGCTCAGCGGAACTTCGTATATCGAAAAATCCTTATCTTTTTCCTCGATCACTGCGTCGATTGGAACATTGCAAAAGAGCGCGATTTTCTCCTGCTCGTCGCGAGAGATGCTTTGCTCGCAACGACAGATCAGGATATCAGGCTGGATACCAATCTGCCGCAACAACCCAACCGAATGCTGAGTCGGCTTCGTCTTGAGTTCGGCTGCCGCTTTCAGGTATGGAACTAACGTCAAGTGAATGAACAAGCAGTTTTCGCGTCCGACGTCCTGCGGAAACTGACGAATGGCTTCCAAGAAAGGGAGACTCTCGATGTCGCCGACCGTTCCACCGATTTCGGTGATCACGATATCGGTTTGACCGTCGTCCAGCTTGTGAATCGCTTCTTTGATCTCGTTCGTGATATGTGGAATGACCTGTACTGTCTTTCCCAAGAACTGCCCACGACGTTCCTTTTCAATCACCGAAAGATAGATCTGACCGGTCGTGTAATTCGAATCTCGATTTAGTAAGCCACTGGTAAACCGCTCGTAGTGTCCCAGATCCAAATCGGTTTCGCTTCCGTCGTCCAGGACGTAGACTTCACCATGCTGATAAGGACTCATCGTTCCTGGATCCACATTGATGTATGGATCCAGTTTTTGCATTCGTACCCGTAATCCGCGTGCTTCCAGCAACATGCCGATCGAGGCGCTGGTCAACCCCTTTCCGATCGAGCTGACAACACCGCCAGTTACAAAAATATGCTTTGCCATCGGAAGCCTCGGAACGTCCCAAAATAGAAGACTTGGAAAATCTGAGTCTAACCGCTAACTTGAAAACTGACAAAGGCTCTGTGCAATCGATTTAATTGCTTCGCACGCCTGCGAGATTTGCTCGTGCGAAACATCCAAATGCGTTACCAATCGCACGTTTTGCGGGCCGGTCGCCATCGCAATGACCGCTCGTGATCGAAGCTGGCCAAGAAAATCGGCCGCAGTTCCGAGACGCGTATTCAAGCTAAAAATCACAATATTGGTGTCAATCTGATCCGGCAACAGCGTCAAACCGTCGCAGTCACGGATCGTATCGGCCAACATCCGAGCGTGAGCGTGATCCTCGGAAAGTCGACTGTGATGGTGTTCCAGTGCGTATAGTGCCGCTGCGGAGAGAATTCCCGTTTGTCGCATTCCGCCGCCAAATAACTTTCGGGCTCGACGCGCTCGTCGAATAAATTCTGCATCGCCCGCTAAGCAAGATCCGACTGGGGCTCCAAGCCCTTTGCTGAAGCAAACACTTACCGAATCGAACCCCGCAGCCCAAGTCCCTTCCGAGATTCCCGTCGCGACTGCCGCATTCCAAAGCCTCGCACCATCGAGATGCGTTTTCAAGCCATTCTCATGCGCCCAATCGCAAATGGCGGTAATCTTCTCCAAGGGGAAAATCCGACCACTTCCCCGATTGTGAGTGTTTTCAAGACAAACGAGCCGCGTCCGCACAGAATGGTCATTCTCGGCTCGAATACGTGGCCTTAACTGATCGACTTCTAAAACACCAAAGTCCCCCGGAATCGTGTG
>JANPLJ010001166.1:0-1850 GCA_031426475.1 Pirellulaceae bacterium
CCAGACGCAATGAGCTGATCGCCCAAATGAATAGTCATCCCATCGGATCCTAGCTCAAACTGATAACCATCCTCACCAATGTATTTGAACGGTTCCGAAGTATCAGCGAGAATCGAAGTCGAACCGAAAGCGACCCAGAACGCAAAATGCAAGGCTTTAAATTTCATTACAATTGAGACGCAAAGGGATTTCCGATTGTCGATGGAACGTCAGCTAGCCGTTCCCTGTTCTGAGCAGGACTTGTCGATTGTACTAATTCCATCATAGGCGACATATACGAAAAACATGAGTTTGCGCCATGTCGCTACGAGGCTCAGGCTGGGCTGTGCGACAAATAGCAGTTTAGCAATTATTTGTTGGTGCGCCTTTTGTTCCGCCTTAGCCTGGGCTGTTAAAAGTTTGGGGTTGCAGCCAATTAAGGTTTGCGCTGTTTTTCATCCCGAAGGGATACTAAGACATTAGCCGGTGGTTGAGCGAAGCGACACCATGGTTGAGCGAAGCGACACCACCGGAAACAATGTGCCAAGGGGTTCCAATCCTGAAAGGATCGAAGCATCTTCGACCCTTTCAGGGTCGTCTCGCGTCGTTGAGTGACCGGGGGTGCGCCGCTTTGCGGCGACCCCCGGCTAATGTCTTGGTATCCCTTCGGGATGGAATGCGGAAGAATTGTAATGAGAACAGGAGCAGCTCAGCCTTAGCCCGGAGGGCGAAATATCTCTTCCGGTGGCGTCAGCCACCGGAAGCGGATGACTTGGATGACAAAGCCCGGAGGGTGGCACGTAGGCACGGTCAATGTGTCGCCCTCCGGGCTTCATTTTCGCTTTGGATATGGCTCGTCAAAAGCGCGCGGTTCGTTGAAGACCGTCCGTTGATCGCCTTGGCTTTTCATCCATGCTTCTAGTCGAGTTCGCATTTCTGACAATCGAGTCGCATGTTCGAGATCGCCGGCAAGATTCTTTAACTCCGTTGGATCGTTGCTCAGGTCGTACAATTCTTCGGCAGGACGCTGATGATACGCGCGAACGCGTTGCGCTGCTTGGGGATCGCTCTTGGCCGCTGCGACCCATTCGTCGAAGTAACGCCAGCCATCGCCGCTGCCACCGCCACGATCGATATGCGTCGTATGCGAATTGTTCGGTAACAGATTGAAAATGTACTTGAAGCGATCGGTACGCAACGCTCGAATCGGATAGATGTTCTTGTCTCCGTCGCCACTATGCGTTGTAAAAATCTCCGCGCGATGCTCCTTCGAAGTGCCTCGTAGTACTCCTGCGAATGATTTTCCGTCGATATCGGATGGGGCCTTCCCACCCGCAATATCGATAAGCGTTGGCAGCAGGTCAATCCACTGAACCATCGCGTTGGACCGAGTCTTTGGCTCGATGACGTTGGGCCATACGCTGATGAATGGCACACGGATACCACTGTCATACAGGTTCCACTTGCCAAAAGGCCATTGACCACCATGGTCGCTTGTATAGATAAATAATGTACTGGCGGCAGGAAATTTTCTGCGAGTCAAATCGTAGATTTCACCGAGATCGGTGTCCGCTTGAGTCACAGCGCTCAAGTATTGCGTGCGCTGCTTGCGAGTCTCAGGCGTATCGACAAACGTGTTTGGCAACGAAACATCCTTTGCATCGTAGCCATTGTTTTTGGGCCATGGCACATGCGGAGAATGCGTACCGACAAATAGACACAAGGGTTTTGATGGATCACGACTTGCCAGAAACTCGGCAACCGCCGGAGTTCGATGGTCGGCACTTACAAAATCAAAGCCATAGCTTTTTTTGGTGTCATTTTTTCCGTGCGCCACCTTCCCAAACGACGCCGTCTCATATCCCATATTC
>JANPLJ010001167.1:0-2047 GCA_031426475.1 Pirellulaceae bacterium
GTTTGCTTCAAATTACCACCAAGACCGGAAAACCATGGCCGCACGCAAGCCTTGGCGAATCATCCAAACTGCGACCGGGACAATGGGTGATCGCTGCAGGTCATCCTGGCGGTTGGATGTCGGATCGACCGGCAGTAATTCGAGTCGGCCGTATTCTTCAAAAAATGAACTCGACATTGGTTTCCGATTGCGCCTTGATCGGCGGCGATAGCGGCGGTCCGCTCTTCGATTTGAATGGTCGACTCGTGGGAATTCACAGCCGCATCGGAACAGAAACCGTGGATAACATGCACGTCCCCATCGATGTCTATCGAGATAGTTGGGACCGACTGGCGGCGAGCCAAGCTTGGGGATCGCTGCCTGGATTCAAGCCGATTATTGGCATCGCTGGCCGGAAGGGCGAAAACGGCGAAGGGCCCGCTGAAGTCGGTAGCGTGATACCCAAAGGCCCTGCAGATCGTGTCGGAATTCTACCAGGCGACATCATTTTGAGTTACGATGGAATGGTTGTGAAATCCTTCAATGACCTTAAAAGAGCGGTTTCGGAATCGCTCCCTGGCGATCGCGTCGAGATTAAGTTCGATCGCGGTGGAGTAGTTGAGCGGAAGCGTATTATTGTTGCCGTTGAAGAACCGTGACGAGCAAGATGCTTCAGTGGCCATGCGACAGGATGAATGCCGAGTAACTAAGATTGGATGAAGTCTTTATGAAGGATGATCGAAAAAATCGGGCAATTGTAATCGCGAGCCTTTTCGGACTAGCCTTTGCTTGCGTCGCCTCGATGCAATTGAGCGAACTGATATTGGATCGTATCACGACCTCTGTCCAGCATCGATCGTTGCCAGGACGATTGGTTCAAGAATCAGCCGAGCAAACAAGCTACCGACCGAACTACGATATTCTTGGACGAAGTCGGCATCTACGTTCTGACGGTGGAGTGCTAAAAACATTTGAACAAGCCGCAGGCGACGTTTGGATGTCCACGGTTCAAATCATGTCGGCGAAACGACAACTCTCCTTAGGATTAATCGTAGACAGCAACGGCTGGGTGATCACCAAGGCAAGCCAGCTCGCGACAGAACAACTCGATTGTCGCCTCGCCGATGGAACTCGCGTTCCAGCTTCCCTCATGCATATCAATCATGAACTGGACCTGGCGCTCCTTAAAATCAATCGCGCGAAACTTCCGACAGCTGTTTGGCATGACGGTTCGGATATTCGTGTCGGTGGTTGGCTTGCAACCACGACGTGTTCCAGCAAAATGCCGGTCGGCATTGGTGTTGTGAGCGTAGGGCCAAGAAGAATTCCATCCACCAAAGCAGTGCTCGGCGTTTCACTGGGCGATGCCGATGAAGGCGCTTTGGTTTCCATGGTCATACCCGGTGGAGGAGCATACCAAGCAGGAATCGAAGAAGGCGACGTCATCGTTTCGATCGATGGCTCGTATCTCAATAGTAAAGAAGCTCTGCTACGCAAGATTGCAACGCTTCGGGCCGGACAGCGCGTGACGATTGGCGTCAATCGCCGCGACAACTCGCTTTCGATGGACGCGCAACTCATGGATTTATCTGCAAACTTGTTCGATCCAACCGAAATGGAAGTCAACGGGACCGTCAGCGCGCGGGCAAGCGGTTTTCCACGAGTCTTCCAGCATGATACGGTGCTCGCGCCGCACCAGTGCGGTGGTCCAGTCGTCGATACCCAAGGACGCGTTGTCGGTTTGAACATCGCCCGGGCAGGCCGAGTAACATCCTATGCACTTCCCCTGGATGTCCTCGTCCCGGCTATCCGTGAAATGCTATTAGTTGCGAACTCGCGGCTCGTTGCCGAAGAGATCAAAGCGAAACGCTAAAACAGGAGCCGGAAGCGTAAGCGACGAATTCGCACTGGCCAATGTCTTAGTATCCGTTCTGGATGAAAAACTTCGCAAAACGAAAACCGAAGCTACCTCATGGGATCCTCTGCGGTGTGAGACCTTTGTACCGCAGCGGAACGGCGCAAGCCATCCGGTTTCGCTGAGTTTTTTCGCACTTCACCGGACGGCTTG
>JANPLJ010001168.1:0-2309 GCA_031426475.1 Pirellulaceae bacterium
GGCTCTCCGAATTTCGGAGAGCCGTTCCGATACCAGGGATTCGACGCGACCTAAGTCTCTTCGAAAATCTCCTGGCCTTCTTCGGCGGGTCGAATTCGAAATTGGAGCTATTTATGGTGCGTGTTGGTTTGGTCGGTATCGGTTTCATGGGCTGGATCCATCACTTGGCGTATCTGCGGTCTGCGCACGCGGAACTGGCAGCCTTTGCCTCACGCAGCCCCCAAAAGCGAAATGGCGATTGGAGCGGAATTCGCGGCAACTTCGGTCCTCCCGGCGAAGTCATCGATGTGTCGCGAATGCAAGCGTACGATACGGTTGAACAATTGCTCCAAAATCCGTCCATCGATGTCATCGATATCTGTCTGCCGCCTCACCTGCATGTCGACGTTGCGATTGCGGCTTTCGAGCACGGTAAGCACGTGCTTTGCGAGAAACCACTCGCCTTGAATGCTGTGGATTGCGATCGTATTTTGATGGCCGCAAAAAAACATAATCGGCTAGCGATGGTCGCTCATGTCTTGCCCTATATAGGCCCCTTTGCCTATGCCGCCCAAGCTGCGCAATCAAACGAATACGGCAGTGCAATCGGCGGTTACTTCAAGCGAACGATTTCCAACCCCGACTGGATTCCGGACTTTTTCGATCCGGAGCGTGTCGGAGGTCCGATGATCGATCTGAACGTTCACGATGCTCACTTCATACGGATGATCTTTGGAAATCCCCAATCGGTCATGGCAACCGGGACTTCAGTCGATGCGGCTCGTCGCGATGCATCCAAAGCCCTCAATCAAAAAGTTGCCAAGTATGCACACGTGATCTACCAATTCGCGAACCCTCAATTGGCCGTTGCGTCCACCGGTGGCGTTATCGATTGCCCCGGACGCCCGTTTACTCACGGGTTCGAACTCAGTTTCGAGCAGGCCACGCTTCAGTTCGAGTTCTCTGCGTTCTCCGATACTTGCGAAACGATGCCCCTCAAAGTTTTAACGAAATCGGGCGAGGTGATACGTCCGACGCTCGCTGTTGGCGATGATATCACCGCCTTCGAACTTGAAATCGCCGATATGGTGACCAGCGTACAATCAGGCGTCGTTGCGACGAAGCTTTCTCCGACAATCGCACGCGATGCAATCTATCTTGCCGAGTGTATTCAACGATCTGTCGTTGAACGACGAGCGATTGACCTTTAGCAACGCTCCAAAGAGTTGGCGGTTGGGATCGCGTGAGCTAGTGCTTCATCCAACTTTAGATTTTGGGTTTCATTATGGATTTCGAATATTTAGGCCCGTACCGCGTCGAAAAAGTCCTTGGTCGAGGTGGAATGGGAACGGTCTTCCTTGGCACGCACTCCAATTCGGGAGATTTGGTCGCCTTGAAGGTGATCGCGTCGTCGCTAGCTGATCAAGAACGCTTTCGTCGACGATTCGCCGCCGAAGTAGAAACTCTCAAGCGTCTGAAGCATATCAACATCGTTCAGCTGATCGGCTATGGCGAAGAGCAAGGTCACCTTTTCTATTCCATGGAATATGTTGCCGGTCAGAGCCTTGGAGATACGCTCAAGAAGAGTGCTCGTATTGAATCCGATCGAGCGATCGAGATCGCAATAGAGGTGTGTTCGGCATTAAAGCATGCTCATGATTTCGGAATTATTCACCGCGATTTAAAGCCTGCCAACGTGATGCTGACCAGCACCGGGCAAGTTAAGCTAACGGACTTTGGAATTGCCAAGCTCTTTGGCAGTGCCGACGTCACAGCTGCCGGTTCAGTACTGGGAACTGCGGATTATATGCCACCCGAACAAGCGGAGGGCAAACCCGTTACCGTTCGAAGCGATCTCTATGCCCTTGGTTCCATGCTATTCGCCATGATCAGTGGTCGTTCACCTCATGCCGCGAAATCGGTGCCCGAGGTCTTGTACAACGTCAAGTACACGGTCCCGCAGGCTCTTGATTCAATCATTCCCGATACTCCGCCTGAACTTTCCGAACTCGTAGCGCAACTGCTCGCAAAGGAATCCAGTCAACGTCCGCCCACTGCCTTAGTCGTCAGCAATCGCCTACGGTCCTTGCAGCAAGGACTAAAGCATCGTCGTTCGACCAGTGTGGAAAACAATTTGATCGATGTTCGCGATGCCAACGCGTTTGATTCCATCGATTTGGCTCCACGAGCCCCCAACGAGGACCCTCGCGATATTCTTTCGAAAGCAGAAGACCAGACCCAGGTCGTTCATTCCGACCAACCATTCACTGTAGGACAAGAGAAGAACGAGAAGTCAAGGCATGAATTGGCCAATGCGCAAACCCAAGCAG
>JANPLJ010001169.1:0-1667 GCA_031426475.1 Pirellulaceae bacterium
CGGCAGCCGTTGGAGGGAGTTGGAGAAGAGCGATCGAAAACACAAAGAACTGGATAAATATCATGAACCGCCGAGAATCGATGCTGACCGCGCTTGGAGTTGGTACCGCCCTGTTGACTCGTTGTTCTCAGGCATCTGGAAGCGGCGACAGGTTGAGGCACTCCGTTTGTCGCGCTCCATTCGCCAAGGTACCGATGGATGAGTTTTGCGAAGCATGCAAAGAGATCGGCATCGAGTCGATCGAACTGCTTGAACCGAAGGAGTATCCGGATGTAATCCGACACGGGCTTCAGTGTGCAGTGGGTCGTTTCACATCAAAACGCCTACCCGACTCGCATATTATTTGCGGATGGAACAACCGCGAGTTTCATGAGGTGCTTATTCCAGGATACACCGAATTGATTCAAAAGACAGCAGACGCCGGTTTCAAAAAAGTGATTTGCTTCTCTGGTTCGCGCCGCGGCATGAACGAAAAGACAGGTCTTGAGAACTGTGCCCTGGGGATTTCAAAGCTGATGCCGCTTTGCGAGAAACTTGGGGTGATGATGGTCATGGAATTGCTCAATAGCAAAGTCAACCACATCGATTATATGGCGGACAACACCGCCTTTGGTGTTGCGCTTTGCGAGAAGATCGGAGCTCCTGGCTTCAGGCTGCTTTACGATATCTATCACATGCAGATCATGGAAGGCAACTTGATCGCAACCATTCGAGCATATCACCCGTGGTTCGCGCATTATCACACAGCCGGAGTGCCCGGCCGCAACGAAATCGATGACACCCAAGAAATCCATTACCCAGCGGTCGTCAAGGCTATCCTTGAAACCGGCTATCGCGACTATCTAGCGCAAGAATTCAGCCCCAAACGCCCGGATAAGATCGCTTCATTGCGTCAAGCGATCGAGATCTGTACGCCAGCGGCTAGTCGGTCATAGGCTTTCGGAACGCTTGAGCGTTGTGTCATAGTCGATTCGCATGATCGTTCCACTATGACCAAAGGTCGAGTTCGAAAAGACAACCTTAATTTTCTCATCATTGCCTTCGCCGATGGTATCACCATCCTGTATGACGGGGCCGTTTTTCAGTAAGTATGCGACTAGTCCCTCGAAGCGGGTACGAAGTTCGGCTGGAGATTCGGGTGAATTTTGCGTTTCGATTTCCATATGGCCAAGCGCTTCCAGCCCTGTGGTGTACCCCGACATCAGCCCTTGCGAACTAGGGCTAATGCGAATATCAACCCAAATCGGAATGGGTGGACCGAGGGGCAGTATCTTCACGGCATATTCGCGAAAAAGATCGGGTTGGACCAGAAGCGATGCATTGCACCAAAGTACTCCCAGGGCTGCTGGAGACGTGTGAAGAACGGACGCTGTCAATTGAGTCAGCAGTTTTGATTGCTCGATCGGCGGCAAACCATCTTGCCCCTTGATCGCAATGACGAGGAATGCTTTGTGACTCTTTAAAGTAACCAAAGCATCGGGCCAAAGGACACTTGTCGCGTACGGCTTTTTAAGCTCAGACCACGGTATGCATGCTTTTACCAAGGTCAAGTTCGCACAAGCATGGTAGCCGATTTCAAACGACAAGACTTTCTTGCTCGGTTTTGTCGCGATTCCAAGAGGACCAATGTCCGGCCAATGAGCGAGGAGATCGGCCTTGATTTCCGT
>JANPLJ010001170.1:0-1483 GCA_031426475.1 Pirellulaceae bacterium
ATAGCTGTTTCCATTTTCTTCACTCGAAACATGCTTGGCCAGCCAAGGAGCGATGACGGCATCCCCACCGTACTCGATGACTCCCAGAGTTTGCTTTTGATCGACCAACCTCGCATGCACGACGTCATCCAACTCCTGTTCGCCACTGCCAAACACCAGCTCACCCAACGCGACATGAATTTCTCGTTCAGACGTAAGAGACGCTTCGTTCGCTTCTTGCTCGCTCGACGCAAGGCAAGCGATGCGGAGCGTGATCGTGGCTTTCGAGACTGTGATCCCAACTCGCGGGATGCGATCGCGCAGGATGAGATTGGGCAGTTTCGCTTCGACATCGCTTTCACCGATTCCGAAAACCTTAAGCGATCGATAGAACCATCGTTGCCGACCGACTCCCATTTCGTCGACTAAGCAACGCAGCACGGTTTCGTTCCACATCTGCATCATCTCAGCAGGAACGCCTGGCAACGCAAAGAAACGGCATTTATCGTCAACGGTCATGTCGATCCCCGGCGCCGTTCCATGCGGATTAGGAATGATTGCGGAATCTGCCGGGAACATCGCTTGCACTCGATTGCGTTCCGGCATCGGACGCCGTCGTTTCGCGAAAAGCGATTCAAGATGCGTCATCGCTTCCTGGCGAATTTCCAAAGGTTTGCCGAAAGCTTCCGACATCGCTTCACGCGTCAAGTCATCTGCGGTCGGTCCTAGTCCTCCGGTACATACAACCACATCGACGCGACGGGCTGCCGTTTGAAAGGCATCGATATTATCGGCGAGCGAGTCACCGATCGTCGTATGAAAGATGGTTGAGATACCTAAGTCGGCCAACTGCACGCTCAACCATTGGCTGTTGGTATCCAATCTTTGACCGCTAGTCAGTTCATCTCCAATGGAGATTATTTCAGCTCGCATATTGCCTTTCGTACGTCTCGCGATTGTTAGTGTTTCCTTTCGTCCACATTTGATTTTAGCGTAGTAGACGAGGCCACGAGTCCTGCAGGCCCTAGTTTTCCCAAGGTTCGCCCGGGCCTTGGTGCTCAATAGGGACTCGTAGCCTCGTTTGCTCTTGCCGAGGGACTCTTTCTTTCAAGCGACGTGCGAGCTGGCTTTTGATTCGATCATGGCTGATTCAAGTTGGTTGCATGGGCTAAATCCGTTCTCAACGAAACGCCGATTGCGAGCGCGATCGGTCGACACGTCGCTGCCACCGAGGCTTGCCCAAGTGGAAGCAAATTTGGGACCGGCGAGCCGTCAACAGCTGGCTGGAGCGTCGCGTTCGCGGGCACTCTCCACCTTGCCGTTTGCCTATTGAAGTGCTTGTCCTAAAAACGCATTTTTCGACACTGTTCGCCGAACGCCATCATAAAATTGGCGAGCGGCTGGTGTCAGCCCGCTGTTTCACTCCTTTACCGACAACTCAGCACACAACTCGCTGATCGTACTCACCAAAAGTCCCAACAAACGCGCTATAACACAAAACAGG
>JANPLJ010001171.1:0-4487 GCA_031426475.1 Pirellulaceae bacterium
AAAGCGTTTTTCACGAACGAACTCTCGCAAATCACGATTGGTTGCAGTCAGTACTCGTACATCGACCCGAATTTCTTTGCTGCTTCCGACCGGCAAGAATGGATGACCTTCCAGGATTCGCAACAATTTCGCTTGACCGCCAAGGGTAAGTTCCCCGATTTCATCGAGAAATAGCGTCCCGCCATTGGCTTGCTGGAACCAACCATTGTGATCTTTGTCGGCACCGGTAAACGCGCCTTTGCTGTGGCCAAAGAGCTGGCTTTCCATCAGCTCGGATGGTATCGCAGCACAATTGACGCTCAGCATGGGTCTGGTCGCCCGCATCCCTTCTCGATGGATTGCACGGGCCACCAATTCTTTGCCTGAACCGCTTTCACCGCGAATCAGAACGGTTCCAGTGGCTCGAGCGATTCGTACGATGCGTTCCTTCAAGACCTTCATCGTCGGGCTTTCCCCCAACAATTCATCGAAGTCTGCGTTGCGGATGATCAAGCGATCGTGGTTGGCTTGGAGCGCCTCTTGGGAACGCGCACGAGCCAACGACTGGCTGAGAATATTGGCCACTGAGATGGTGAAATCAAAGTGGTGAGATTCGAAAAGTTCGGTATCTCGGTACAAATGCAGCGCGCCGACTGTCTTGTGATCTTGGAGGATCGGAACGCAAATCGCGTCCGCATAGTGCTTCATCGAGCCATCGTTTTCAGGCCTGCGTTTTTCGTTTTTGGCCCACACGGCGGTCATCTGTAGGGATACAAGATCCGTGAGTTTCCCGCTCAATCGTTGCAGTTTACCAGCTCCGTCGGCTGGCAGGATATGTTGTGGTTGTAGAGCGCCTTGGTAATCAAGGAAAAGGAAGCCGGCAACCGTAGCCTTGGTTCGGAGTTTTAAAACTTCCAGCGTCATTGCGATCGTCTTATCTTGATCGGACATCTGGAGGCAATTGGAAGCGAGCTGGTAAAGATCGAGGAGCTCTTCAAGCCGCTTTCGATCGCGAAGCGACGAAAAAGCGGTTCGGGATGCCACCAAATCGTCGCCGACGAGCGAATGCGCTAGGGTGATGTTTTCGATCGTCAAATCGCTGCGAACATCGGTTGATTCCTCGCAGAACTCCAATTCGGTCCCGCCTATTTGTACCTTCGAGCCGACGACCAGAACGGCTTCATCGACCTTGGAACCGTTGACGAGCGTTCCATTTCTCGAACCAGCGTCGGTCAAAACCCATTGGGACCCCTGATTTCGGACGGTCGCATGAACTCGCGAAGAAAGCGGGTCGCTGATGAGAACCTGGCAGCCCAAACCGCGGCCGAGCTTATTCTCGATCGAGGGGTCCAGCGAGAAGCGATGGTCTAGGTCAGAACCGCGTATCACCACAAAATATGCTGCCATTCGCCGATCTCGCCTGTTTACAGTCGCCGAACAGATCTTACGCCATGCTTCGCGTAAAATCTATCCTCGATTGGAAATGAGAAACTTTGTGTCCTTTTTGGGGTTCATAAACGCGTACTGAAGATCCTTGACAGTAGGAAGTCGTGGTAGAATGGCTTAAGGGGGTTCTTCCCTTGCCCGACGTCCTTTTGCCTTTTGATATCCTTGCCGAGGAGCATTCTGTTCATGGAGTCGAATTCCACCGAGCTTCCGGAACACGTCGATCCAGACGTTGCTCTGATGCTGCGCGTACGGGACGACGATGCGGTCGCGTTTGAATTGATAGTTTCGCGTTTTCAGGGAAGAATTGGTCGATTGATGCTTGGTTGGGTTAATTCTCAGGAGGCGGCAGAAGACCTTGTACAAGAGGTCTTTTTAAGGGTTTTTCGGGCACGAAAGTCGTATCAACCGACGGCCAAACTGACAACTTGGATTTACCGAATCGCCAACAACGTCGCCAGTAATGCAGTCCGAGATCGTTCGCGTCGGAAAGAATATCAGATTGGAAAAATGACCGGGCCTTCGACCACTGATGTTGGAATCGAGCACATTGCATTGGCAGCGAGCGGCGCAATGCCTGGACGCCGTGTCGAGTCCAATGAACGAGCTGTCATGGTCCAGCAAGCGATCCAAGCTTTAGGGGAACGCCAACGAATGGCGATGATGTTGAGCAAATTTGAAGGGCTTTGCTACCAAGATATTGCCGAAACGATGGGGCTTTCGGTGAAAGCGGTCAAATCGCTGTTGAGCCGAGCTCGCGTCAATCTGAAGCAGCTTCTTCAACCCTACATCGATGAAGGAAGCCTTCCTCTGCGAGCCTTACTCCGCGACGAAGCGACCGTCGAGCTGGATATTGGCTCGCTTTCTTTAACTCAGCAAAAGTCACAAGCGGCAGAGGTACAATCCGAATGACTCGACAAATGGCGACCGATGAAATCGATGCCGATGACGAATTGCTCACCAGTTATTTGGATCAGGAGCTCACGCCGGACGAGCGCTTGCAATTCGAACGACGGTTGGTCGACGAAGAAGGGCTCCGTGTGCGACTGGCGGAAATGCGCCGTGCCTGGGAGCTCCTCGATGATTTCCCCGAAACACCGCTCAACCAACATTTTACGCGTTCGACTTTGGAAATGGTCGCGTTGGACATCGAGCTTGATCGGGGCAAGGTTGCATCGATATTCGGTTCCAAGCTGGAATGGCTACCAAAGTTATCGAAACGAACAATCGTGATCGCCGTGGCCGGCTTGGCGGTTATCTTGGGAAGTCTTGCTGGGCTTGCCATTCGACAACGAATGATCAAAAACGAAGCTTATCAAGTTGCGATCGCAAGCGCGTTGCCGCTTCTACAGGATTTCCCGGATATCAAGATGCTTGAGGATTTGCTCGATACTCCTAAATGGAAAGAGCTCTTGGCGATGAAGTCGATTCGCGATCAGATTCTTACCGATTTCCCAACGGGCCACGATGTTCAGTCGATACGGCTATGGACTAGCCGATTAGACTTCCGCCAAAAGGAGCTGCTTTACAATCAAAAGCAGGCGTTGGACCGAATGGCTCCGAGTGAGCGGAGTACGCTAGAAAAACAGTACAAGACGCTGAAGAGTCAGCCAAACGCGGACGAACTTCAGGCGGTCGCGGCGGCGATTTATGGAGTACTTCAGTCATATTCAATGAATACCAAAGCTGAAATTCGCACTTTACCAAACGACCAAAAAACAAAAGCCCTCCGCGAATTAGCCTGCTTCAAGTTAGCGATTTTTCATGGTGAAAAACTTACTCAAGACGAAAAAATACATCTTGCTCGTTGGGCTCACAACGATCTGGTGAATCAGCTTCGAGATTCACCATCACTTGGATCGAATATTCAAGAGTCAAAACTGGAAAACGTGCTTCTTTGGGCAATTTATTCTCCGTATTCCAATTCTCATTTTACGCTTGATGCATTTTCGGATCCTGACGGCCTTATGGAATCATTCTACAAAGGGCTGACCCCTGATACCGCTCGTCTGTTCCAAGGAGTTGCGCCAAAATATCAATTGATGGTGATCGCCAATTGGGTTCTCAGCAAGAATCCTGAATCGGTCAAGCAACCCAGCGAAGACGAAATGTACGAGCGATATAAATTATTGAATGACGAGGTGCGAGACCGGCTTGACATGAAGCGTCCTGAAGAAGCGAAACAAGACATGGAGGGTCGCGCGGGCCGTGCTCGCCGTCCAGGTCAAGATGGCGCCGCTGGCCCAGGCCCCGGCCCAGGCGGACCAAATGGTGGACCAAATGGCGGACCTGGTGGACCAAACAGATCCGGAAGGTTTGGGCCAGGAGGCCCGTATTTGGGACCTGGACTTGGACCGGGACTTGGACCGGGACTTGGACCTGGACCTGGACCTGGACCTGGGCGCGGAGATCTAAACAACGGCGATCGGCCACTACCTCCAGATCCTGGTCCGCCATCTGTTCGTCCGCAACCGTCGCCTGACGAGACGTCTGAAAAAGAACCAACTCAAAAGGAAGAGCCCAAGTAACGCTTTGTCTAACTATCAATGATACTCATCTTGCGTTGCGTCGGTTTTCTGACAGAATGGTGCTCGATCGGGAGAGGTGGCTGAGTGGTCGAAAGCGCCGGATTGCTAATTCGGTGAAGGGTTTACTCCTTTCCGCAGGTTCGAATCCTGTCCTCTCCGCTTGATATTGACCTGATTTACTGGGGTTTTAGCCTTTTCCCCTGTATTTGATGCGAGATTTGCGAAATTTTGCGAATCC
Source organism: Pirellulaceae bacterium (assembly GCA_031426475.1). Taxonomy (GTDB): domain Bacteria; phylum Planctomycetota; class Planctomycetia; order Pirellulales; family Pirellulaceae; genus JAIYDQ01. Next base: position 4,192 of record JANPLJ010001171.1, read on the forward strand.
TCGCACGCGCTTGCGGTGCCGCTTTTTGTGCCATTTTCCGCACTTTCTGCATTTGATCGTGCCGCTTTTCGTGCCGCTTTTTTCGGATCGCTGGCCGCGTGAAAATGGTCCTCCGTGATGAGCAAATAGGAACGTTGTGCGATACGTGGAGAATTGCCTAACCACGAGCAAACGACGTGCAGTGGGAACTGAGCTTCGAGTTCCGTTTGCCGAGACGCTCGCATGGAATGAAAAATGCGATCCCAAGGTTCAATCCCGGCCTTTTTGAGGATCCGGGTGAACTGAGTTCGAAGGTT
>JANPLJ010001172.1:0-3983 GCA_031426475.1 Pirellulaceae bacterium
CGATCACAGCGACTGAATTCAGATCCATGATTTATCTGAATGCGTGATATTGACCAGCCGAAAGAAGTTCCCCACACTCCGTTAACTGTTAACTCGTACCGGTTTGACACGCCGGTGCGGCAATGAAGAGAGAGAACGCAATATTGCTTGCGGTAGACACAGGTTTACAAGTTCAAGTCTCGTCAGCCACATGTCTTCTACTGATCATTTCGTACGCTTCACCCGGAATTGTGTGTGGACCGTCGAATTCGTGGTAGGCGACTTGGCTGCAATTCTCGCGGAAGAAAGCGTTTAGCCAACGTCCTGTTTGAATGGGCAAGATCATATCGTAGCGACCGTGGGACTGAACCACATCGGTCTCTCTGAGTCGATCTGCGCACGACTTCCAAATGTTCTCGCAGATCAATGCGCCCGAGAGTACCACAAGGTGCTTGGGCGGTGTCTTGAGACCTCGCAACGCCGTATCCGTTGCCAACATCGCTCCCTGCGAAAATCCGCCGATTGTTAAAGTCGAGTTGTCGAGCTTGTGTTGGTCCAGAATCTTTTCAATCGTTTCAACCAGCTTCTCGCGAGCTTCATCGATACCTGGCGGAACTTCGTTCCGCATCTCCGAAAAATCGTTCTTTTCGGCAAGTTGCATCAGGCGAGCCATATTCAGAGGCCACCAAGCGCGACCGCCAGGCATTCCGTACTCTGCCAAATCGATCGGCGCTTCCGGGAAAATGAGCATTGGAGTGCGATCGTACTTGCGAAGTTGCAAAATCAGTGGTTCGGCGATTCCGACAAGATCATCGCCGGGCGCACCGAAACCGTGGCAAAGCACAATCGCTTCGCGAATCTCTGATTCTTGGGCAGGTCGGATAATGGCGGTCTTGAGCGGGCCCAGCCGCTGGATAGAGTGAGTCCATTTGGTTTGTTGTTTTGACATTTCCACAGGCTACGTTGGAGTTGTCTGCAAATCAAGCGGCATCGTCGCTACTTTCGTTAACCTTACCGTACACGGAATTGTTTTTCTGGCCGTTTTGATCGTGAATCCCAGCTAGTACGAGCTCTGCGAGCAACTCGTTGAGGCGGAGTATTCGTTGGAACTGGTACATACGGGTGTTTTGAGGTGCATGCTTTGCGAGAGAGAACGCGAAACCCGTTTGTATGGGCTATGCCAGCTTGGAATCGGAGTTCAATAGAAATGCTATCCAAGTCGATAGATTGCTTTGCCTGATGGAAATCAGCTTGAGAACTTGATACACATCTTTTGGAGTTGGTCCCTACGATGGGTTTAGATACACGTTTTGATTTGGAAAAGCTGCGGTGCTTCGTGATGGAAGAGTTGTGCGGCCAAAATGGATTGCTTCCAGAAGCGTTTCCAATGACGCAACGTGTGCTTTACAAACAGGGGATCTCGTGCGGGATTTTTTACTGCTTGCATGGTCCTCGAAGTGTCCGACTGACAGCGGTCCTGGACACGCAGACGGCCCGTGTTTTGTTTTACGATTCCAAGGGACAAAGGACAGCCAGCCACAATTTGCGTGAAGCAAACGTGGAAGTCCTGAATTAGCGCTTAGACCGATTTCAATACAACAACCTCAATTTTTACGAATCCGTACGATCAGTCGAATACGGGAATGGAATTCCGAACCATGCTAATCCTCTCGCGTCGCGAATCCGAAAGCGTTCACCTGGGTGACGATATCATCTTGACGATTGTCCGTGTCTCTGGCGAGAAAGTCAGGATTGGTATCCAAGCGCCGCCGCACATCAAAGTGTTGCGAAACGAACTTGAGATCGAAGATACAAAGGCCCCCAAAACGGATGCCATCCCCATTCTGGCGGCCACCCCAAAGCGACCAACGCCGATTCAGGTCCGACGCGCGGCCTGACTCGAATGGCGTGGGCTTGCCATTCAGAATTGCCCGCATGCTTGTAGCAGCGTTTTTTGGACGACAAGGTCGTGCTTGTAAGAAAACCCCGACTGCTTCTCGCCGCGTAGGATGCTTGCCATGTCGACTGCATCGTCGACATAACGAATAAATTTAGGAAACGAGACATCAAAAGCGCCTTTGTCATATTTCCCGCGGGGCGTGGAGAGAGAAATGCGAGCCGTCGGATTATCAAGCGGTTGGATATGAAACGTTCCTTCACTTCCACACACAACTAGGTGGCGTCGCGCAGTTCCATCGACTTCCATCGCGCTCGATTTCACCGTTGCGATGGAACGCGGATAGCTCAATACAGCCAACATGTTATCGTTGAGCCCATCCTCAATCGATGATGCATGCTGAGCGTAATGTGTGACTTGGTTCGGTTCCCCGAGGATACCTACGACGAGATCCATTACGTGGCAACCAAGTTCGAACATCATTCCGCCTCGAAACGCTGCCAGAGTCTTGCGGTCCTTGGCGTTGACCACTTTGCTCATGACCGTGTGAACTTCAAAGACTTCTCCAAGCCATCCTTGTTTTAGAAACTCACGCAACAGAACGACTGCGGGATTGTAGCGATACATATAACCCATTTGAACCAATAGGTTTTGCTTTTCCGCCATCCCAAGTATCTTTTCGAATTGGGGAAGCGATTCGCCGGCTGGCTTATCGAGATGAATGTGCTTACCAGCCTTGACGCAGGCTTCGGCCACATCCAGTAGATCACGCACTTGTGTTTCAACCAGAACTGCCTGAAGCCCGGGAGCATTCAAGAGTTGCTCTTGTGTCATCCAAGGCAAGTCACGATATACATCTTGCGTCTTGGCTTGTTCTCGAAGCGTCACGTCCGGCTCGACGATTCCAACAACTTCATACTCTGGCGACGCACGATAGACCGACAGTTTGCTTGCATGTGCATGCCCAACGCCGATCTGTCCTATTCTAATCGGGGAAGTTTTTCCTGTGGGAGAGGCTTGCGCCAGCCTCGAACCGAGCGAGCATACAATCGCAGAACTCGTGGTCTTGATCCAGTCGCGTCGATCTTTTTTCATACTTTATCAATCCTCGTGGAAAATACTGTTGTCGCTCAACAACACGTTTTCCCACATGTGCTTATTGAGATCTGGGGATGTGTCTCAACGATAGCTGGTTACAATAACGGAACTCGATTGTTCAATTGCGACCAAGTTTAATTGATTGGCAGGAAGAGAGCAATTCAAGCATTGCGCTCATGGAGCGACGCCGATTTACCGCTAAAGCCGATTGAGGCCAAGGAGTACAAAGATCGTGTCCCATAATCGCGTTTTCATGTTTATCTTGTCGTTGTTGGTCGTTCAACAGGATGTTTGCCTCGTGACAGCACAACCGTCCGTCGTTCGCGAAGGGGACCCTCAGTTGCTTGGGCAGGTGGCGTTTACGGAAGGGCCAGCTTGGCACCAAGATGGGAGTGTTTACTTTTCCGATGTCGAGAACAATCGCATTATGCGAATGGATCCCGACGGAGTCATTCGTACGTTTCGAGCACCATCGGGCCGAGCGAATGGACTTGATTTCGATCAATCAGGACGTTTGATTGCCTGCGAGGGGGCTCGCGAAGGCGGCAATCGAAGGATAACACGTACGGAACCGAACGGAACCATCAAGGTGCTTACCGATCGCTACGATGGCAAACGATACAACTCACCGAACGACCTCACCCTAGACTCGCTCGGTAACATCTATTTTACAGATCCTCGCTATGGCGACCGTGCTGATATAGAGTTGCTCGACGCACAAGGAAACGCTATCCAGGGTGTTTATCGAATCGGGCTCGATGGAAATGTTCTCCGGATTTTGTCCGATGAAGTCGGACGACCCAACGGAATCGCGGTTTCGCCTGACGATCGTTTTCTATTCGTGGCCGACAACGCCAATGACAAACATGGCTCCTCACGCAAGCTATGGAGGTTTGAATTGTCGGCGAGTCGCGATGTTGTTTCGGGAAGTCAGAAGCTGCTCTTCGACTGGGGAACAGATCGCGGACCGGACGGAATGGCGATTGACCGCGATGGACGACTCTACGTT
>JANPLJ010001173.1:0-3289 GCA_031426475.1 Pirellulaceae bacterium
GTAAGGTTGACGGGCTTGCCCACGATACCTGGCTTGACGCCACCACCACACAAGAACATCGGGCCGGCGGTTCCGTGATCGGTCCCCTCGCTTGCGTTCTCGGAGACTCGCCGACCGAATTCGCTGAAGCTCATAACGCAAACGCGATTGCCGTGATCATGCAGGTCCAAATCGTCGACCAACGCACGGATCGCATCGCTCCATTCCCGCAACAAAATCGAATGTGTTTGCAATTGCTGGGCATGCGTATCGAAGCCGTCGTGTTGCACGTAGTAGACACGTGTGGCGAGATCAGCGTCAATCAATTGCGCGATGACACGCAACTTCTTCCCAAGCGGCGTGTCTGGGTATTGAACGTCGCTACGGTAGCCTTGTGCAGCATCCGACACACGCTGGCTGGCTGCCAGCGCTGCGGTGGTGCTGGACTGGAGAAAGCCGAGTAGATCGCCATCGTCGGGATCTGCTGTGGGTACGCTTTCATTCAAAAGGGATCTTAGCGATTGTCGATCATTACCCCGCAATTGAAACTCGGAAAGCTCCTTGACGGTGGGGACACGCACTCGTGTCGAGGCGATTGCAAAAGGTTGTTGTTCGCGTCCCAGGTGAAGCGCCAACGAGTCTCCACCCGGAATGACCAATTGCTTATCCAAGAATCGACCGAGCCATCCGTCCGGACGGGCGTCCTCTTTACGCTTGCAAGTATGCCAGATATCCATCGATTCAAAGTGCGAGCGATTCGGTTGATCGTAGCCGACATTGCGCACGACCGATAACTTGCCGGACTCCAACATCCTGTGCATTCCGGTGAGTGACGGATGGAATCCGACGCTATCATCACACTTCAAGACGTCAGACGCAGCGATCGCTAATTTGGGACGCGCTGCACGGTAAGCGTCGTCGGCAAAGGGAACGACCGTGTTGAGTCCATCATTGCCACCCGACATCTGGACCACAATTAAAATTCGCTCTTGAGATCTGCTGGGGCTTGCTGCACTATCGACCGACGTCTCTTGAGCCGCTTGGGCAACCCAATGAGGAAGCGATGATCCGATACCGATCGCTGCCGCACTTCCGATAGACGAACTTAAAAAACGTCGACGACTTGAATTGGATAGATGGATCATATATCTCTCATCCGAGTTGACACTGGGGTAAAGAAGTAAAGGCGTGAAGCAGGGCTCGAAGATTGTTTTCTTGGTCGCCCGACAATGACTTCGACTTTGCGCTCGCTTGGGTTTTGAACGAACTCTGGAGCTGTGTTCTGGCGGACTCGGTCAAACGGACTGGAAGCAAACAATGTTCGAAGTGGTCGATGGCTTGGTCAATCGTTCTTGCGCCGTGGCTTTCTAAATAGTCCGAGAGGCTTCCTTCACCAAATTCAGTCGCACCGTTCTCAAGAATGTCTGCGATCAGATTCGAACGTCCGAGCAATGTCGACGAATTGATCCAAGTGCGGCCGCCGTCCCAGCCTTTCACGTTTGGCGGATAGAACAAGCCTTGACCGATCTGCATCAAACCCTGAGCAACGAGTTGCGTATTGGTGGTCGCCCGCAAGCAACGCAACGTTCCAACCACCAGTTCCACCGGCGACTTGATCTTGCGACCGATCGAGTGTTTTGAAAAGAACAGATTGCTGCCAAGTATCAATCTTAGAACAGGAGCGATCTGGAGATCGTTATGGCGAAATGCCGTGGCGATCGGTTCTAACAACTCGTTGCTAGGTTCAGGCTCGTCACAAACAAAGAATCGATACCATTTTCTGGCCAAAAATCTCTCTAATGAGGGTTGCTCCGTCACGATGCGAACGCCATCTTCGCCATCGAAGGCGCCGTTCGATCCGAGAAACGATTTGGAACCCTCATCGTGTTGATAGCGATTCTTTCGGAAGCGTTTATTCTTGACTTCCCAGCCGGTAAAACATCTTGCCAGCTCTTGAACATCCTGCTCCGAGTAGTTTCCTTCACCGAGACAAAATAGCTCCATCAATTCTCGAGCAAAATTTTCATTCGGATGGGCTTTGCGATTGATCGCTGAATCGAGGTAGATCAGCATCGCTGGATCTTGCGCGATAGCTTGTACGAGCTCTGCGAAACCACCTAAGGCGAACGATCGAAGGATTTTGTTCTGCGACCACATCATTTCAGCGTCCTTCACTTTATCAGCACCGGTCGCAAAGTGACCATGCCAAAAGACCGTGGCTTTCTCCAAGAGTTGATTGGGAGTGAACAGCAATCGATAAACCCAGGCTGCCGAGAGTTGTTTAGGGTCGCCTGCAGCCAGCACTGTCTCCGCCAATGCGTCGGCCGTGCCTCGAAAATCGCTCGACTCCTTGTTCTGGGAAACAAGTTCCTCGACGATTTCGGCGGGAGTGCGCTGGACGGCTGCGTCGAGCAGTTTGAGGTCCGCACCAAATCCGGCGCGCCGATAGAGATGCGCCGCCAGGGATCGATTCCACGGTCGATCCGCAGTCGCATGAAATGGTTGCCAAGCCCACGCGGGATCGATGACGCCTCTCTCGTTCATTTCGGACATAGGTTGCTATTTCGTCTCCTCAGAATCAAGGTTTATCGTTGCCGAAAGCAGCAACTGCTTATCCGTTACGTCGAGATTGACGAGCGCGTCCTTGAAGAAGCCAACGATATCCAGCAACAATCCAATCTCGCCTTCCGCTGCCTCTTTGCTGCGGCCCTTGCCGAGCATGTTGTTTGCAACCAGTTGCGGCTTGTTGGCTTGAAGCACTTGCTGCAACCTATCCGCATTCACGATCGCATGAGTATTATGCAATGAAGCTGCACTTGCGGTGGGTTCGGCGGAACTCGCAAGCTCTTTGGCCAGCGCCGTCGAGCTAGAAAGGACAAATCGGTTCCCGACGAATGCAAGCGTTGGTGAAAAGTTGAATTGGATGGGCGCCGAGGCGCTCTCGCGTTTGTTGGGATCCGGTACATAGGTTGCCGTGACGAGTTGCGCGCTTCCAACGGATACCATATCCAAGTCGAGTTGCGGTTGACCATTCGTCGCACCGGAAACGTTAAGAAACCCAACAAAACTTTGAAAAACGCGACGCAGTTCTCGCGATGTTTCGGCTGGATTCTTCATCTCCATCTGCAACGCGAATGACGGTAGCTTGATTGCAGGTTGTGGAAGAATATTCGAAAAGTCTTGGTACTTCCCGACAATTTGAATATCACTTTCAAATGCACCCAGAATATCTTCCCCAAAGTCGCGTCCCGAGAAAAACGTCGTAAGTTGCGTGTCAGCTTTGGCAAGCCCCTCGTTCGCTTTTTCCGTC
>JANPLJ010001174.1:0-7763 GCA_031426475.1 Pirellulaceae bacterium
GAGCTTTCCGGTGTTCACAAAGATTTGGAGGAAATCAAGGATGCTTTGAAGAAGCTAAGCCCGAAGCAATGACGAATTGTTGAAAACACTGCGTTTCGAGCGTCGACCCTGCTGACGAATTTGGCTACACAGGGATCGCGACATTGCAGCGGCGATTGCAAATCGGCTATTCTTCCACGCGGTAGTCCGCCCCGAGCCGATTCGATGCGGTGATGATTGGATTCCTGAACGCTTGCACCTGACGAGAATGCAAGTATCCAACTTGGTCAAGGATGACGAATGTTTTCGGTACGTGGAATGGCTTGGTGGCCAGGATTGCTGAACCTGTGGTATCGGGGCGAGATCTATTCGCTGGCGATCTCGTTTCTTTTTGCGACAATTCTCAATATTGCACTCTTAGGCACCTTCGTTTGGCCAGAATGGCTTGCGGTTTGGTTTGTGCGTTCTTTGTGGGCTTTGCTAGCGTTCTCGGCACTTTGGTCGTTTGCGACGAGCTTTTTTTCGAAGTCGGGCTTGCAGCACTGCCTCCCAAGTGTCGAATGCGATGGCCTTTTTGCAGAAGCCCAATCCGATTATTTGAAAGGCCAGTATTTCGAAGCCGAGGCGACCCTGCATCGTATTCTTGCAACAGGGTGTGAGGACGTTGAAGCGGCCTTTTTATTAGCATCCATATTGCGTCGAACCGGGCGTTTTCGGCAGGCTTTAGACTGCCTGGAGCGATTGGAACGGCTTGATAGTTCGCGTTACTGGTTGCAAGAAATTGCCGATGAAAGGCGAAGATGCGAGGTCTCCCCTGCCATCACTTCGATATAACCGCTACGATTGGTGAAATTCGCGGAAACAGTACACATCGCAAATTACGAATTCCAAAGGTCTGGGCTTTGCCAATTTGACAAGGTCGCAATAGTGGAATGAGTTTTGCGGAGCTAGGATTCCGAATCCCCAGCTTGAAGCAACGAGTCGACTCCAAAATCAAAGGTCTAGAAACATGTACGAGCGATTTACCGACCGCGCACGCAAAGTGATGCAGTTAGCCAACCAAGAGGCTCAACGCTTCAATCACGAGTATATTGGCACCGAACACATCCTGCTTGGACTTGTGAAGGAAGGGAGCGGAGTAGCGGCAAACGTCTTGAAGAATCTCGACGTCGATCTTCGCAAGATTCGACTTGAAGTCGAAAAACTCGTCCAAAGTGGCCCGGAAATGGTCACGATCGGCAAACTGCCACAAACGCCACGAGCCAAGAAAGTCATCGAGTACTCGATGGAAGAGGCTCGAAATCTTAATCACAACTATGTTGGCACCGAACACATCCTGCTCGGCTTGCTCCGGGAACAAGAAGGCGTTGCCGCTCAAGTATTGATGAATTTGGGTTTGAAGTTGGAAGATGTTCGCGAAGAAGTCCTCAATCTTCTGGGGCACGGCATGGAAGGTGCCGAGGGGAGCAGTGAACGCGGCGGACGCGAAGGTGCGGCTGGAAATAGCGGTAATGAAGGTGGTGCATCGTCGAAAGGAAGCAAGAGTAAGACTCCCGCCCTTGATAGCTTTGGGCGAGATTTGACCGAATTGGCCCGGCAGGGCAAGTTGGATCCTGTCATCGGTCGCCAGCGAGAAATTGAGCGTGCTATCCAGATTCTTTGCCGCCGAACCAAGAACAACCCAGTATTGCTCGGCGAAGCAGGCGTGGGAAAAACTGCCATCGTCGAAGGTTTCGCCCAGCGAGTGATCAATGGCGAGGTTCCTGAGATTTTGGCAGACAAGCGGATCGTTGTACTCGACTTGGCGATGATGGTCGCTGGTACCAAATATCGAGGCCAATTCGAAGAACGCATCAAAGCGGTGATGAACGAAGTGCGTCGCGCTCGAAACACGATTCTTTTCATTGACGAACTGCATACGCTAGTTGGTGCCGGCGGAGCAGAAGGTGCGATCGACGCGGCAAACGTGTTGAAGCCAGCACTATCACGAGGCGAAATTCAATGTATCGGTGCTACGACCCTCGACGAATATCGTAAGTACATCGAAAAAGACAACGCCTTGGCTCGTCGATTCCAAGAAATCACCGTCGAGCCAACCAATAGCGAAGAGACCATCGCGATCTTGAAAGGTTTGCGAGAACGCTACGAAGAGCATCACCGAGTGCAGATTACCGACGATGCTATCGCCGCCGCTGTTGAAATGAGCGAACGCTATATTACAGCTCGTTGCCTGCCCGACAAAGCTATCGACGTGATCGATGAAGCGGGGGCTCGCATACGCTTGCGATCGATGAGCAAGCCACCAGATTTGAAAGAAATCGACGAACAAGTCGAAAAACTCAATAAGGAAAAAGAAGAGGCCGTTGCCAATCAGGACTTCGAAAAAGCTGCTAATCTTCGGGATTCTGCCGACAAGCTTCGCAAGAAGAAGGAGCAGATCACGCGCGATTGGCGAGACAAGAGTCGTGAAACCGATGGTGTCGTCGACGAAGACGTGATCGCAGAAGTTGTCAGCAAGATGACTGGCATTCCGTTGACTCGGCTTTCGACTGAAGACTCGATGCGGTTGATGAACATGGAAGCGGAGCTTCACAAGCGAGTCGTCAGTCAGGAACAAGCCGTTGCGGCCGTTGCCAAAGCAGTGCGCCGAAGCCGAAGCGGACTTAAGGATCCGAAACGCCCAACCGGTTGCTTCGTCTTTGCCGGCCCAACGGGAGTCGGTAAGACTTTGCTCGCCAAGGCATTGGCCGAATGTCTCTTCGGTGACGCTGACGCTCTCGTTCACATCGACATGTCAGAATACATGGAGAAGCATAACGTTAGCCGCCTGATTGGAGCTCCTCCTGGTTACGTCGGTTACGAAGAAGGCGGTCAGTTGACTGAGAAGATTCGTCGCCGTCCGTACGCGGTCGTGTTGCTCGATGAAATCGAAAAAGCCCATCCTGACATCTTCAATATGCTTCTTCAGGTAATGGAAGAGGGACGATTGACGGACAGTTTTGGTCGTAACATCGACTTCCGCAATACGATCTTGATTCTGACCACCAATGCGGGTGCAGAAGCCATTAAGAATGAATCGGCATTCGGTTTTCAAAAGCCCGATGGTGATGCGTCGTACGACAGTATGAAGAGCCGTGTGATGGATCAGATCGAACGAGTCTTCCGTCCCGAGTTTTTGAATCGTTTGGACGACACGATTATCTTCCGACACTTGACGAAAGAAGATCTGAAGAAAGTCATTGACTACGAAATGTCGAAGGTTCGCGAACGCCTCAAGGATCGTGGTTTCGATTTGATCCTCACGGATGAAACGAAAGAATTCATCATTACCAAGGGTGCCAATCTCGATTATGGGGCTCGACCGCTTCGTCGCGCGATTGAGCAGCGTATCGAAGATCCGTTGGCAGAAGAGCTGCTTCGCGGTGCTTTCGAAGGCAAGGACACGATCGTTGTCTCGGCTATCAAAGGTGATGACGACAAGATTATTCGGCTCGACTTCAAAGGCGAGGTTCGTAACACGCCTGCTGAACCAGCCAGTGTCTAGAAGTTGCCGTTGACCAAGGCTTAGTGATCCAGCCGCTTTGCCGGCTGGATAACCAATAAATGAAAAACCACGCTCTAGTGAGCGTGGTTTTTTATTTCGACATGGTTTTGTCAGCTCGTCGCTTACGCTTCCGGCTCTTGATTTCGCATCAAATGACAACTACCCAGGCCGGTGTTGATGGACTAGGTGTTTTCGATGGTCTCGCGGACCTTCTGCAAGAAATGCTCTGCGCCAGCTTTGGAAAGATCCTTGCAGTGCTTTTCGGCATCCTTCTTTTGACCATACTCAAAGACCGCGACTCGCTTCAAGTTTTGATTGAAGACACCCCAATAAAGCTTGATACGGGGAGGCTCAACGACTTTGCGAGCTCGCTTTACCGCTGGCTTCTTTGGTTTTGCGACTACCGCCTCGGCTCCTTCAGCTCCTTCGAGCTCGGATTTGGCGACTTTCTTTTTCTTGGCAGGTTTTTCGGCGGTGGGCATGGGCATTCGTCTCCGGAAGAAGCGTAAGAAAATGGGATTGAGCCGAGGTCGGCGTCTTGCGGGTTCTCGCTGAGTTCCCATTATAACCTCGTGATCGAAATTCTCCCAGCGCTAAACAAACAAGAGCCGGAAGCGTCAGCGACGAACCTCCGAGCGCTAAACAAAAAGAGCCAGAAGCGTCAGCGACGGGCCCGTAATCCAGCGGGATTTGCTGAGAATTATCGATGTTTTGGTTGCGATCCGTTCGTTTCGACGTCGTCGCTTATGCTTCCAGCTTCTGATTTCTTGGAACTCGGCCCAGCGTTCGATGGTCGGCAATCTAGTTTCCCTCCCAAGCAACCCAGTTTGGGTGTTGCCAACACTCGATTCGAAGGTCGCCGGATCGATCGACCGTGCACCGAATCGCATGTTCCACGGCTGTTACGAGCGTCTTTCGCCCTTCGGTCGAGTAGGCAGCTCGAACTTTGGGATTTCGGGCTTTCGTGCCGCCGCTGACAATCGCGTACTTGGGTTGGCACCATTCCAGGATGGCGGCGGGATTTTCAGCTAGGCTTCCATGATGAGGAGCCATCAATACGCTTACCGGTAGGGGCGGCTTCGAGATCAACTGCTTCGTTCCTGCGCCTTCCAGATCGCCGGGGAGCAAAACGCGATGTCCGGCGAACTCAAGCAATATACATAAACTGTTTGCGTTGTCTGTTCCTTGAACACCCTGGATTGGTGGGTGGAGAAAACGGCATCGCGTATCGTCTTCTTCGAGAACCTCTCCGTCGTGCCGAAGCTCGATGGGGATTCGATGCTCGCGAAGTCTTTCAAATACTTGGCGGAGCGAGCGACTCTCGCTGCTAAGCGTCTGCTTAGTGGTGATGAACTGGTCGATTGAAAAACGCTTCGCGAGCCCTGTGATCGCGTTGAAGTGATCCGAATCAGAATGCGATAAGAACACTCGGTCGATTTTCGAAATATGATCGCTCCATAAGACTCCGGCAATTCCGAGATAGCTTCGCTGCGCGTCGCCAAGTCTTCCTGCGTCATACAGCCAGACTTCGCCTGAGGAAAGCTGAATGAGGACGCTCGTCCCATGACCAACGTCAATAAAAGTGATTTGCAATCGATCGTTACGATGAATGCGATTTCCAAAGATCCCCGGACCATATCTCCGGTCCAGCGAAGGAGCTATGCCCAATGCAATCCAAGCACACGCGAACGAGAAAACGGATCGGCGAACAAACCTATCAAAGCCGAACAACCCCACAATCAAAAACAGGACTCCATAGAACACAACGATCCACCAGGCCGGCGGTGCTGGCAACCAAAAATGACTGAGTGGGATTTTCTCCGATGCTTGGATTATCCGATCTGAAAACCAAAGATTTACGCCGCAGATCCAGCCGACTGGATAGGCGAGAAACGGAACCATCGGGCCTACCACCAATAGTACCAGCCCGCTCAACAACGACAGGAGCATCGGAATCCAAAGAACGAAGTTCAATAGGACTGCAATCGGCGATAAAACATTGAATCGGTACAGTACGAGCGGGCTCGTCAATAACCATACCCACAGACTGGTTCGCAAGAGTTCATACGAATAGCTTCGGATACAAACCCACCCTTTCCAAAGCGGATGACTGCTCGCAAGTAACAATTCATCGAGACGATTTTGCCGCTCAGCATCGTCTGACGTGTTTGCCTGGAGCAAAATCAAAACGGAAACGGCTAGAAAGGAGAGTTGCGTTCCGATCTCCAACCAATTTGACGGGCGATAGAGAAGCACGGCGACCGCCGCGAGGCCGAGCAAATTCAAGGAATCGCTTGTCTTGCCGATCCACTTTGCAATTCCCAATGTAACGACCAATATCGCTGCTCGAGCCACTGGTGGGTTGCCACCGCATAACAAGGAATAAGCGACCACGATCGACATGGTTGCAAGAAGCATTGCATGACGTGGAACACGAAACACCAGGCAGACGAAAACGATACTCAAAGCGACCATTTCTATATGCATTCCTGAAATAGCAAGCATATGAATCGTCCCCGTTGCAAGCAATGATTCCTGCATGGCCCATTCGACCTGCTCTCGCTGGCCGAGGACGAGCGCCGAAGCCAACGTCGCTTGTCGATAAGGTACATAGCGATGGAACGCGATGTCGGCCGCGACGACAATCCGACTTAGCAAGCGATCCAATCGCCACCACGATGCTGGGCCTATCTTGCGGATTTGGGTTGGCGTATCAGTGCGACCTCGGACGAAGATGCCTGATCGTCGATACTTGGCAGACAAGTCGAATTGCCCTGGGTTCGTCGGTGGGGCAATTCGTTGCCAATCGATCATGCATTCCACTTGGTCGCCAGGCAGAAGATTGCGAAGCCGCCCTTGTATCGAAATCTGCATGCGTCCAAAATCGGCTTGCTTCCACTCTCGGTGATCACGAATCGATGATACTTTTAATTCGACTAGCGATTGCCATGTTTCGTCGGATGAAAGATCGGCTTCCTGCGGAGTATCCCCATGCCGCAATAGATCTGGCCGCCAGTGCGGAGTCGACTCGATCATCCCGCGAACGACGACCGGACTCCATGCATCGCTCGCAAGAACGTGCAATCGATCCATCGAAATGACGTGTTCGAGAGCTTGATACCGCCAAGCGGTCAGCGCGGGCAACGTCAACAATACCGCTGGCAACAACAGCTTGTCTCGCGTTCCAACCGCCAGGCAAAGCCATACGATAATTCCGATGACGGCCAACAAAGACCATGGTACCCATGGCGGCAAACTAGTCGCCAATGCGATGCCAAGCATCGAAAACACGAAGACAACCAACATCGGCTTGTGTGACAAACGACGGAATTGCTCGCCGATACGCCTCCACCCACTTGCGCCTGATACAAGCATGGACCCCCCCTTACTTGCTCTATCCAGCAAGAGCCCTTGAATCACAAGAAATGAAAGAAAGTGATTCAACCTCCTGCCAAGGAAAAAAATCTTGTCCCGTACCCGAAGCAGACGAGTATATCCGTAGTCGAAAGTGAAAACCACTACGTTCGAAGGTGGACGCAGTAGCAGATCAACGAAAATTTGTTGACGCGAGTTATGTCCCGGTTAGCCCCCAGCCTCCTTGCCGGACTGGAGCAAAAGGTTCGTCGGCTAGATTCAGAAAATCATTTGATTATCGGCTCCCAGACGAGCTTGTCTCGTCTTTTTAGTAGGCCGGAACAAGTCGCTAGCAAACTTGGATGTTGAATAAAACGTTGGCGACGCCGTTCCGGCAAAACCGAGGTTTCCGATTGCCGGAACAGCGCAGACTATCTTTCTCAAATTGACGAACACAATTAGCTGCTTGTTCCGGCCTACCATGGTCTCGAAAGCGAGACGGTCTCCCAGGCCGCTGGGGTCTTCGGAGATGTGAAGTAGCTACAGAACACCGTATTTTTCAAAGGTCTGCGTTGCCTTCATTCCGGAACGAATCGAATCGCGGACGAGGTTTTCCGTGTGGACTTTACTCCATGCTCGCTGGATCGCTTCCCTTTCGATTTCCTTTGGCACCACTACAATCCCATCGATGTCCGCAAATACCAGATCACCAGGACAAAATCGAACGCCCGCGATTTCAACCGGCACATCGATGTCGATTACCCGCTGACGATGGAGGCTATCGTAGGGATTCTTCGCTCGAGCAAAAATCGGAAACTTCATTTCAGACATTTGTCGCACGTCGCGTACCGCTCCATCGATGATAGCGCCCACACAACCCGAATTG
>JANPLJ010001175.1:0-9760 GCA_031426475.1 Pirellulaceae bacterium
CGCTCGTATCGGATCGCCGTCTACGCACTGACGGGCTTTGCCAACATTTCCTCGATTGGCATTCAGTTGGGTGGCATCGGAGCCCTCGCCCCTAGCCGACGCGGCGACTTGGCCAAGCTTGGGACACGGGCCTTGCTCGGTGGCTTCCTCGCGACCCTCATCAACGCGTCCGTGGCTGGATTGCTGATGAACTAGCGAAACCGGCTATCGCTCGCTTCAAAAATTCGAAAAATGGGATTGGCGTAGTTCCGCGAATCTACTACCGTCGTCGCGATGCGCAATTCTCAAAAAGAACTCCCCACGAAACGTGCGTCCTTGAACGCTTCTACCATAAAGCCGTCGATCGATTCTACCGAGCTCGGTCAATTCATTCCGCTGCACTATCACTTCCAGATGCTCTTGGACGAATCGCGATTGCAAGCCTTTCGCACTGCGATCGAGGCAACTATCTTTCCGGGAATGAACGTTCTCGAACTGGGAGGCGGGACCGGGATACTATCGTCATTTGCTGCTCGATGTGGTGCAAATGTCCAGTGCATCGAAGCAAACCTCGAGCTAGTTCATTGCGCTCGGCGATTGGTCCGAAAAAATGAATTGGAGTCTCAAATAGAAGTGATCCATGCAGATGCTTCTCAATATACGCCATCGAACCGGATCGACGCAGTCGTTTGCGAGATGTTGCATGTTGGCTTGCTGCGTGAAAAACAGATACAAGTTATCGAATCGTTCAAAAATAATTATCAATCCTTGGATCGTAAACAACTCCCCAGATTTCTTCCTGAAGCTTCTCGATTGATGTTCCAGCTAGTGGATCAACCGTTCACGTTCAGCGACTACTACGCCCCGATCCCCATGTTTCAGACTCCGAACACTGATGCGAATGCGACAACCACCGAACTGTCGCCGCTGATTGACTATGCCCATGTCTTTTATGATAAGCCGCAAGGTACAAGTCTCTCCTGGTGTGGCAACGTTCGGGTAAATAGTGCCGGCGAATTCTCGGCATTGCGATTCGTCACGCAAAACGCAATCGCCATCGACGTTTCGTTGAATCAAATCCATCCGTGGTCGAACCAGTTCATGATCCTCCCGATCGAATCGCCAATACACGTCCAAGTCGGCGAGGAAATCTGGATTGAATTCCACTATCAAGCCGGCGATTCTATCCAGCAGCTAAGTCAATCCATAGCGGTGAATCACGTCGAAAACGCTTCGACCGCACCACGATCGATTGGGACAGTCCCCAGATACCAAAAAGCCGCATAGGTCAAATCAATTCGACTACTTGGGAGTGCGTCACCCAATATAGCCCGACTCCCAAATCGACTGGTAGCTCTCGATACCTTCGAAGTATGCAATCATGTGGGCGTAAAATGGATGACCGGCCAGAGTCGCGCTGTCACCAATAACGATTAGCTTTCGTCGCGCTCGTGTCAACGCGACATTCATACGGCGTGTGTCGCCCAAGAAGCCAATCTCTCCGTTGGCGTTCGATCGAACCAACGTGATCAGAATCGCCTCCTTTTCGCGTCCCTGAAATCCATCGACGGTATCGATCTCGACTGCTTTAAACAAGCAACGCTGTCGAAGCCATCGTACCTGTGCAGCATAAGGAGCGATAACTGCGATTTCTCCCGGTTCGATTCCAATCTTGCAAAGCTCTTCGACTTGTTGCAAAACCCATGCCCCTTCTTGAGGATTGAATCGACTCTCACCATCTGGTTCTAATTGCTCTTCCCACCCAGCGCCCGCAGTATCGACGAAAATCACGGGCGATTGTGTGATTGCAGCGTGTGGTTCACTTACGAGATCGCTTAATAAATGAGATCGAACGGACTCATCGGCAGTCAGGGTGCCAGCGTAGAAACAGTCGGACGAAAATCGCATAATCTGTTCGTGCATCCGATACTGTACAGTGAGCTGCCTTGTGATATTCGTTCCGTACAATGCAACCAAACGTTCCATCAAGCTAACTGCAAATCCTTCGTTGGCTGCTTCGGTTGAAAGGATCGTGGGCGGCAGTTGACAATGATCGCCGGCCAACACCATCCGCTCGGCTTTCATGATGGCGGGCCAGCATCCCGGTTCAGTGCTTTGACAAGCTTCGTCGATCACGACCATATCGAACTGTCGATCACCAAGAATCTCGGAATCAAAATTCGTGGTCGCGCAGATTACATTGGCGCGGTCGAGGACGTTCGCAATGATCTGACGCTCGTAAAGCTTCGCATCCTCCCGCAATCGTCGTGCTTCCTGTCGCATATCGCCTCGAACGCCAGGCACTGGTTTTGCACGCGTAAACTTACCGGCCTTCCGAACGATCTTCTCGGCCTCGCGATGCATTTCGGCAACGATTTTCATCCCGGGATCAGCTTCCACCAACGCGTCCAGCGTATAGGCTTGTAGTTCTTCTTGAACGCGAGCAGGATGACCCACTCGGACAACCCGAACCCGATTGCTGGCAAGTTTTTCAAGCAGATTATCAACAGCGGTGTTGCTAGGTGCACACGCCAATACCTTCTGACCCTTCGAAACAGCTTGCCGAATAAGTTCGACGACTGTGGTCGTTTTCCCGGTTCCGGGCGGTCCATGAATGATGGCAACATCGCGCGCCGACATTGCGAACTCGATGGCTTGTTGCTGAGAAGCGTTAAACTGAGGGTCGATCACCAACGAAGCACGAGCATCGAACTGGAGTTCGCGTTCTCCCAGAAGGATATCCCGCAACTGAGCAACTCTTCCACGCGAGTTCTCGATTGCTTTCAAAGCCGCCAACTGCCGATTGCGAGTAATCTCGTCTGTCGATAAATCTAAACGAAAACGCTCGCCTTCGGGTTGTTCGTCAAACGCGACTTCCAGCGATGTCGTTGAGCGTCGACAGACAATCCCATAGCCACAATCTTGGTCATTCAGTTCATCGGATGCAATCACCGGAGAACCGACTCGAAAGCGATTCCACGGCAATGGAAGCGTTCGATTGCGTTTTACAAACGTGACCAAATAGCGTCCGCCAAGCCCCGTTCTTTCATCAGAAACGACAAGATCTAGCAAGGTCTCGCCGCGAGATTCGGCATTCGCTTGTGAACGATTCTTGCGACGTTCCTGCATGCGAATCCGCTCTGCATCCGACTCCATATCTAGCCACGTTCGCAGTTGCTGGAAGTGTTTCTCGACGGAATACTGCATAGTTCCTCTGGTGTAACCGAAATCGTGAGACTTCGAATGTATCGCTGCCAATGTTTACCAAAAAGTGTAGACTACTGGAAGTTAATATCGAACACACAAAACAGAAAACAATCACAGAATGGCAATCAAATCCTCAACCGAATTTGACTTGGCGACAACAATTGTTGAGATTGCGAAGTCTTTAGCTGTCGAAGCACGGCAGGTGGAAGCCGCGATTCAATTGCTTGACGCCGGAAATACCATTCCATTCATAGCACGCTATCGCAAAGAAGCCACACGTGGGCTCGACGAAATCGCGCTGCGTGCGATCGAAGATTCGATCGAGAAAGCCCGGGAATTGTTCGCTCGCAAAACAACTGTCCTCAAATCAATCGAAGAGCAAGGCTTGCTTACGGAGGAGCTTCGCCAGCAGATCATCGAATGCCGAGAGATGCAAACGCTGGAAGCCATCTATTTGCCTTTCAAACCCAAACGTCGAACGCGAGCGACGATTGCGCGCGAACGCGGGCTACAAGGACTTGCCGACGTTTTGATCAAGCAAATGCCCTTGGGCAACTCGAAAACGACGTTGATCAAGCGCTACGTTCGTCCGGATGGCGACGTTCCCGACGAGAATGCTGCACTTCAAGGCGCACTGGACATTGTCGCCGAACAATGGTCCGAAGATGTCGAAACGCGAGTCTGGTTGACCGAAGAATCGTTCAAGCACGGTCGCGTCGTTTCACAGGTGAAACGAGGCAAGAAAGAAGAGGCCGATAAATTCGAAATGTATGTCGACCATCACGAATCGGTGGCTCGTATCCCATCCCATCGCTTCCTGGCAATGAAACGTGGCGAAGAAGAAGGCGTTTTGAAAGTTGGCTTGGAGCTGGAGAACGACCGCGTCGTTGGGCAGATGCAGTCCTATTTTGTCGAGAATCCACAGTTTGAGTTTCATCGCGATTTGCTCAAAACAGTCGAAGATTGCTTTGAACGGCTTTTGATGCCCGCAACGGAATCGACTGTATTTCAGATGTTGAAAGAGCGTGCGGATGAAGAAGCGATCGCCGTCTTCGGCAAGAATCTTCGTGAATTGTTGCTCGCCCCGCCCGCGGGTCCCAAAGTAACGCTTGGCGTCGATCCTGGATTTCGCACCGGATGTAAGTTGGCCGTCGTCGATGGAACGGGAAAATATCTCGCTCACGCAACCATCTATCCGACACCTCCGACCAGCGACGTACCATCGGCAACCAAGACGGTGCTAGAGCTGATCTTCAAGCACAAAATCGAAATGATCGCGATCGGTAACGGGACCGCTTCGCGCGAAACCGATGCTTTTGTTACCGATTTGATACGAAGTAATCACTTGAATGTGACGAAAGTGATAGTCAGCGAATCGGGAGCTTCGATTTATTCGGCAAGCGAACTTGCTGCCCGCGAGTATCCGAACTTGGATGTCACCGTTCGCGGTGCGATCAGCATCGCACACCGGCTACAAGATCCGCTCGCGGAGCTCGTCAAAACAGACCCGAAGTCGATCGGGGTCGGCCAGTATCAACACGATGTGAATCCAACACAACTCCGAAAATGCTTGGAACGAGAAGTCGAGTCGTGCGTGAACAACGTCGGTGTCGACCTCAACATGGCCAGCGCATCACTCTTGTCCTACGTATCCGGGATCGGGCCGAAGCTGGCAGAGAATATCGTGAGCTATCGTGATACGAACGGTCAATTCAGAAAACGACAGGAGTTGACCAAGGTACCGAAGTTGGGTGCAAAGGCATTCGAACAAGCCGCAGGCTTCCTGCGAATCCGAAATGGCGAGCAACCACTCGACAACTCTGCTGTCCATCCCGAAGCGTACCGACTGGTCGAACGCATGGCGAAGAAACTGAATGTTCCGACCGAGTCGTTGGTTGGCAACGCGGCCATATCACAAAAACTGAAACCGGAAGACTTCATCGAAGAGCAGTTCGGGCTACCGACCGTGATCGACATTATTGAAGAACTTGCCAAGCCCGGTCGTGATCCTCGCAAGGAATTTCAAGCAGCTAAGTTTTCAGATGACGTTAAAACTATCGAAGACCTCAAGGCTGGCATGATCTTGGAAGGTGTCATCACCAACGTCACCCACTTCGGTGCCTTTGTCGACATCGGAGTCCATCATGACGCGCTCATACACATATCGCAACTTTCGAACACCTTTGTCAAAGACCCCAGCGAAGTCGTCGCGGTTGGTAACGTTGTCAAAGTTAAAGTTCTCGAAGTGGACGTTTCACGCAAACGTATTTCTGCAAGCAAGAAATTCTGATTTTTTTGCTTTAAACTTCCCATCCAGTCAACCATCATCGCTCGTTTCCAGGCTGGAGCCTGGGAACCAGATAATCCCATTTTTAACCGAAGCTGACAAAGAAACGGACAACGCTACGATGGATACGCAATTTCTGATCGATACTATTTCTCGGATCACACATGTTTCGACGGCGATCGCGTTGGCGGGCGGAACCGTTTTCGTGTTGTTCGTGCTGATTCCTGCCACCGCCGCGATGCCTGAATCGGATGAACGCAGTCTTCGAGTCGCCGTCAATCAGCGATGGAAACGCTTCGTGCATATCGGCATTGCACTCTTTCTCGTCTCAGGATTCTACAACTTCATTCGTGCGATTCCGCTCCACAAAGGCGACGGTCTTTACCATGCACTGATCGGAACCAAGATCCTGCTAGCGTTCGCGATGTTCTTCATCGCATCCGCTTTAGTCGGACGATCCAAAGCCTTTGACTCGATGAGAAAAAACCGAGTCGTTTGGCTAAAAGTAATAGTCTTGCTCGCCATTTACGTCGTCGCCAATTCCGGCGTCGCAAAAGTCCGAGGCGGTCCGCGCAAAACGGTGATCGCTGAACCTACGAGCGCACTCAAGTAGATGACAAGTCGACCGCTGCCCTACAACCTGGAATACTTGATATCATTGATGCTGTAGTCTAAAGTCCGGCCATTCATCGCCGATCGGAGATTGATTATGAGTTCTTCTGATGTTTCACGCCGTAGCTTTCTTAAAGTTGGCTCGATCGGCGCAGCGGCTTCGAGTGTCGAAGCCGGTCGTCTGGCGGGGCAAGAATCGACGACCGGTGCGAATTCGGCTGCCGCGGTGGAAAAACTTGTGGCATTGAAGTTGAAGCCGTTTATTACTCCCGACGATAAGTTTGTGGATGTCTCACGCGGTGAACCGAAACCTCATCAGCTGTCTTTAGAGCAGTTAGCAGAAGCGGGGTTAACGCAAGAAACTTGGAAGCTCGAGATTACCGGCGATCCATTTGTCGAATATCCTCACACCAAGGTTTCGACGAGTCTCGAAAATTCGATGACGATAACCGACGAGACAGCCATTGATTTTAAAACGCTGGTCGAGATGGGGAAGGAACACGAAGTTCATTACTTTAAAGCTATGCAGTGCTTGAACATTCAAACACCACTCGGCCAAGGACTCTGGACCGGTGTCCCGTTGCGAACCGTTCTCAAGCGGTGTGGCAAGATCAAGAATGTGCGGCGCATCTACTTTTGGGGATTTCACAACTACGACATTAAGCAGATCTTCAAATCCTCGGTCAACTATAGCCAATGCATGGAGACTCCACCGGGTGAGTTGCCGGTGTTTCTCGCCTACAAGCTCAACGGCAAGTCGATTTCGCCCGAACGCGGTGGACCCGTCCGTGTTGTCGTTCCTTGGTCACATGGGTACAAATCGATTAAATGGCTGCAACACATTTTTCTTACTAACGATGCTCGTAACAACGACAGCTACGCACACGGCAACAACGACCCTGATTCGTTCTTGAAATCTGCTGCTTACGTCGATAATGGTCCTGAACAAATTGAATCGGGAGAACCGATCATCCTGACTGGTCAAGTGATGGTCGGGCCTTCTGGCGTTCAACGCGTCGAATATTGGGTTCGTGAAGTAACTGCCGAATCGAAAGCGTTGAATGATGATTCCGATGAACTCTTAAGAGGACCATGGATACCATGCAATTTAGTCGATCCACCCAATTGGGAGAGCATTTTGCCAGAAGGCGTCAAACCTCAGCAGGTACTCGGTTTTGATACATCGACAGGAAAGCCACTGCAATGGCCCATGAAATACAGCATGTGCCAGTATACGGCCGTCATTCTCGATTTGCGGCCTGGAAAATATGAAGTGCGAACTCGTTCGGTCGACCTCAACGGTTTCGCTCAACCCGAACCCCGTCCTTCGCAAAAGAACGGCAAAAACGCGTTACAAGTACGAAGATTCGAAGTGGTTTAGAGGAGTGGTAGATGTACAAAATGAGTCTGAGACGCTGCGTGACCAGCAACGTTCTCGCGTACCCGTGGATGTTGGTTACAGTGCTCTCAACTTCGCTGATCGCGGCGGATCCAAAAAACGAAGAACTACTAGACCTCGCCGGACGCGTTCGAGTATTGCTGGAAAAGAAGTGCAACGATTGCCATGGACCGCAGCTTGAGAAACCCGAAGGAGAATTCGGTTACGTGCTGGATCTGAAACGGGTTGGCGAGAATCCCGATTTTATCGTTCCGGGAGATCCGAGCCGATCGGAGTTCTTTCGACAAGTCCTTGAGGGGGATATGCCTCCGTCCGATCAAACGAAGATTGCACGATTGACTCCCGATGAAGTGAATACAGTACGAAGATGGATTCTAGCCAACGCGCCGAGCAAATTGCCAGCGGTCTTACCAAAGCCAAGCAACAAAGTCGATCCAGCTTCGCTTTCCGAAGAAGCATATGCGGTGAGCGAGAAACTGAAGAAGACAAGAGTGACGCTCGATATCTCGAAGCAACCGGCGCACGCCATCCTCAAGGAGATCACGGAGAAGACCAAAATCGAGATCGACTACATCCCTCTGGTCAAAGAACCGATCGTAAGCATCAAATCTAAAAACGTCACGGTCTTCGAAGCCCTTGAGTATCTTGCGCTCTGCGGCAACTTTTCATTGACGTTTACCGACACCCAACCTCGCATCGGTCCCAACCCGCCCGTGGAAATCCCAACTGAGCTTCCCCCCGTCCACCCGCAACAAAAACGACAAGGCAAATCGAAGTAGGGACAAGCCCCCTCGATCGAGAATCAACGTTACAGAACACCCACTAAAATTGACACTTGTCGCTGATCGCCGGTATCCGATACGATACTTCGCTCGAATTCCTTTGTATTTCTCAGCTCGATCTGGCCTTTCAGGTTGGTCGGGGGCTTGTCCCCCACCAACCTTGTTTTGGCGTACTAACGGCAGCATTCGCGAATCGCTCTCTTCTCCCTCCGCTTTGGCCGCCGTAGGCGGCCAAAGCGGAGGGAGAAAGGAGTTGGGCCGTGCACGTTAGTACGCCAAAACGCATCCGTCGGGGGCGAGCCCCGAACGGATGAGCCGGCGATCAGCGAGAAGTGTCCTAAAATTCCTGAATAACCACATTGATCTTCTTTCCGAGAAAGCACGATTATGCCTATGCAATTCTTCTGTCGTCAATCTTTCTGCCAAAGTTGGTTGGTGTTTCTTTGGATTGGCTGCACCATGGCCCTGGCTGAGGATCGGGCGGCGATAAAGCCACCATCCGATATACCTTCTCATATATTCGACTATATGAATCGACCCGAGCCGGATTATTCTTGGGATCTCGCCGAAACAACATCGCTCCTCGGGAGCAAAGTCTATCGACTCGAACTGACCTCCCAAAAATGGCATGACATCCTTTGGAAGCATTCACTGATCGTCTACGAACCGAGTGTGCTCAAACACAAAGATCACATGCTGCTGTTTGTAACAGGCGGAAGCGATGGAAAAATCCCCCAGCAAAAAGACATGCTCATCGGACGAATGATCGCGGAGTACTGCGGAGCTCGAATTGCAACACTGCACCAGGTTCCCAACCAGCCGCTCATGAACAATCGAAAGGAGGATGATCTCATTACTGAGACTTGGCTCAAGTATCTTGAGACGCAAGACCCTACCTGGCCGTTGCTGTTTCCGATGGTCAAGAGTGCCGTCAAGGCGATGGATGCGTTAGATGCGTTTTCACAAAAGAAGTTTGGTCAGTCGGTGGATGGATTCGTCATTTCCGGTGCATCCAAACGTGGCTGGACTAGTTGGTTGACGCCGGTCGTCGACAAGCGAATTATCGCGACAGCGCCCATCGTCATCGACATGTTGAACTTCCCTGCTCAAATCACAACGCAGAAAAAGAATTGGGGTTTTTATAGCGAGCAGATTGTCGACTATACCAGCAAAGGACTCGTCGCAGACGATGGAATTGCGCGGAGCGGTCCCGAGGCAGAGCTTTGGAAGATGATGGACCCATACACCTACCGGCAACAGTTATCTCTTCCAAAATTATTGGTCGTCGGAGCCAACGATCCTTATTGGAATGTCGACGCGATGAGTTTGTATTGGTCGGACTTGATCGGTAGCAAACATATCATGCGAGTACCAAACGCCGGCCATAGCCTGGACGAGGGACGCGAGCACGCCATGCGGACGATCGGCGTCTTTTTTCGGCATTCTGTGTCAGGGAAAGCGTTGCCCGAACTCGGATGGGAACCTGCCGTGACC
>JANPLJ010001176.1:0-4082 GCA_031426475.1 Pirellulaceae bacterium
TTCACCTGTTACGATGCTCATGCCTGGGAACGAGAAGGGTCTAACGTAGCGGAATTCGTCAGAATTCGGATGAGGCTCGAAAGACGACGACTATCGAGATGCTTCCAAAGTCTTACAACTTCGGCTACTTTGGGGCGTCCGATTATCGAGGGGTGGCCCGGCAATTCCGCGAACGCGCTATAGTGCACCATCATGTCATACCTCATTCAAAATGGTCGGATCATAACCGCGACGGATGATTACGTTGCGGACGTTTGGATTGACGGAGAACAAATCGTAGCGATCGGTAGATCTTTGCCGATTCCCATCGATGCGCAGATAATCGATGCATCAGGGAAGTACGTTTTTCCAGGCTTCATCGACCCGCACGTCCATATCTATCTCCCCTTCATGGGAACGTTTGCCAAGGATGACTATGTGACAGCTAGCCAAGCCGCGCTGGTCGGTGGTACGACAACGCTGATCGAGATGTGCTGTCCGAACCGTATGGAAGAACCATGGTCGGCATTTGAATTGTGGAAGTCGAAAGCCGTTGGCATCTCGGCGTGTGACTTCACATTCCACATGGCTGTCTCTCGATTCGATGATTCGACGGAAGCTCAGCTGAGACGCATCGTCGATCAAGGGATTTCGAGTTTCAAAGTCTTTTTAGCCTACAAGGGATTTTTCGGTGTCGACGATACGGAGCTTTACAAGACGCTCTGCCTCGCAAAAGAGCTCGGTGTGGTTGTGACTGCTCACTGCGAAAATGAAACGATTGTCGCCGAGCTTCAAAAGCAGTTTTTGATGGAGGGAAAGACTGGACCAGAGTGGCACGAGCCGTCGCGACCGATGCGAGTCGAAGCGGAAGGCGTCCAACACTTGATGAGTTTCGCAGAGATCACCGGAGCAGAGGTGTATATCGTGCACACCAGCAATAGCTTTGCCGTGCAAGCGGCACTCGAAGGACGTCGACGCGGCGTGAAAGTTTCCATCGAAACCGTGATTCCGTATCTCGTCCTTGATGACTCGTACGCCCGACGTCCTGATTTCGAGGGTGCAAAGTACGTAATGTCGCCACCGATACGCGACACCGGGCAACAATCGCTTCTGTGGCAATCCTTGAAGAATTGCGAGATCAGTACGGTCGCAACCGACCATGCCCCTTTTGATTTTCATGGACAAAAAGAGATGGGAAGGGGCGATTTTACGAAGATTCCTAACGGAATTCCGACGGTAGAAGATCGCGTCAATTTGCTCTATACGTATGGTGTCAAGCGAGGGCATATCGACTTGAATACGTTCGTCGATGCAGCAAGCACGCAAGCGGCCAAGATTTTTGGCTTGTTTCCCCGCAAGGGGACGGTCGCTGTTGGATCAGACGCGGATATCGTGATTTACGATCCGGAATATCGAGGCACGATATCTGCAAAGACACACCTGATGGCAACCGATTACAGTGCTTTCGAGGGATGGTCACTGGAAGGTCGACCAAGCTATGTCTTTGTGCGCGGGAAATTGCAGGCTCGCGACGGAAAATTTGTCGGCGAGCTCGGATATGGTCAGTTTTTGGCGAGGGAGACTCGAAAGTAAGGGTGAGGCTTCTTGTCAGCGGGCGGAGCCGCTGCCCCACGGGGCTCACTACCCAGGGACCGACGGAGCGACTAAAATGCCTCCCTGTAATGTTGGTCTTGAGCCTCGGTGTTTGAGTTGATCGAGGGCGATGATTTAGTGGATTTGGACGAAGCCTACAATGCTTCGACGAATGTATGCCTAAAATGGCTGGTTCGCTGGTTCGATATCCAGCCCGTGTGACGAGTCTCTGGTTTGCCGGTGTAATCGTCCTTGGCACCATCGCTCTTTGGCTCCCTTGGTCAAGCGGATCTCTCGAGCGACCGATTTCGATTTTGGATGCTCTTTTTACTGCAACGAGCGCTCTTTGCGTCACGGGATTGTCCGTTCGAAGCACGCCCCATGATTTTTCGAACATCGGCCAGCTGATCATATTGATCCTTATCCAGCTCGGCGGAGTCGGCATCATGACGTTGACGATGTTTATCTTGATGCAAGTCGGCGGTCGCAGCGGTTTGCGGCATCGAGCTGTCATCGCTGAGACACTCGGCGCAGGTGACTCCACTGACGTGCGCATGATTCTGAGGCGCGTGCTAGTCGCTACTGCGATCATCGAAGGCGCGGGAATCGCCTTGCTTTGGATACGGTTTCTTTTCCTTTATCCGTGGTGGACGGCGTTGTGGCATGCGACCTTTCATGCGGTTTCAGCCTTCTGCAACGCTGGATTCGCGCTTTATGACGATAACTTGATTCGATTCCAGTACGATCCGGTGGTGAACATCGTCATCAGTACCTTGATTGTTTTGGGCGGAATCGGGTTCCCGGTCATACTGGACGTCTACAACCGCTTTCGTTGGAAGAGGCCATTCGATTGGCAAGAATTGCATATCCACAGCAAAATCACACTCGTTGCAACAGGAGTTCTCATTCTAGTCGGCTTTGTTCTCTTGCTGGCGATTGAATGGGACAATGCGGTCGAATCTTCGCCTTGGTACGGAAAGTTGATGGTCGCTTACTTTCAGAGCGTGACCTGCCGAACGGCCGGCTTCAACACGGTCGATCTCAAAGAATTGACCAACGCCAGTCTTTTTTTAATGATACTGTTGATGGCGATAGGAGCCGGACCGTGTTCAACGGCTGGTGGAATCAAAGTCTCGACGGTCGCATTATTGGCCATGCAAGCCTACCGTCGCTTCCAAGGACGAAACTGCATGAGCTTTTTTCGGAGAACGATACCGCAAGCCACGGTCGACCGGGCCATGGCGAGTACGATGACATTCCTTGCGATCGGTACTCTTGCCTGCACATTGCTCATGGTGGTCGAGCAGTCCGGGAAGAGCCATCGACAGGTCGCTGGAGCGAGCGATTCCTCGCTCGAAATCATTTTTGAAGTGGTTTCGGCGTTGGGAACGGTCGGTCTAACGGTCATTGGTACCGAGAATATCTCGGACCTAGGTAAATTGGTCATTATATTATTGATGTTCTTGGGTAGGTTAGGTCCGATCTCGGTGATCGCAGCGCTTTCGAGAACGGTTCGCGAACCGAAGGTAGAATTTGCGAACGAAGAACCGTTGATTGGATAACTCCGTCTTTTTAGGAATGAATAGCAAGTGGCTGATATCAAACGCTTCGTCGTGATCGGGCTTGGAACCTTTGGTGCCGCTTTGGCGAGAAAGCTCAAGAGCAATGGAATTCGCGTGACCGGAATCGATGGCGATGCGGAAGCGGTCGAGGCTCTTCAAGAGCATCTCTTTGAGGCCGTCATCGGAGATGCAACCGATCGATCGTCGCTCGAAACCCTTTCGCTCGAGACCGCCCAGGGAGTAGTCATTTCATTGGGCGAAGATATTTCGCGATCGCTCCTGGCAACGCTGCACGCAAAGGAGTTAGGGGCAAAACATATTGTCGTCAAGGGAGTTACCCCGGAGCACGGAAAGCTACTGAAAAGTCTTGGCGTGGAACGAGTTGTCTTTCCTGAAATTGAAATTGCTCAACAGTTAGCGGATCGGCTGACGTGGCCCAGTGTCATCGATTTCTTGCCGATCGATACCGACTATAGCTTTGTTGAAGTCGCGATGCCCGAAGCCATGCTCGGAAAGAAACTAATGGACACTGACCTCAAGAAAAAGTATGGTCTCTGGGTCATCGGGGTCAAAGATGCGTTAACAGGCAAGCTCACGATGTTCCCCGACGGGGACTTCAAGTTCTCGGATGACCAGATGATTCTTCTGGTAGGTAAAGAGAAAGACCTGCGTCGCTTCCGAGAAATGACGTAATGGTATATGAAATGACAGGACGAAACGGCAGGACGAGGCGGACGAGGCTCCTGCCGAGTCAAACGTCGCAAATCGCATGAGATCCAAGCGTGGCTCCCGATTGTGATTTAGTTCCAGTTTAATGATTCTACAGGCCTCGTTCGAAAGTGGGAAAGCCTTCAAGGCGGCTGGGTTCTTCGGAGCTTCGAAGTCAGCTTTAGCTGCCCCCCTTTGCTTCCGATCAGGCGAGCCCGTCAGGGACGCCCGTTGTCAGAG
>JANPLJ010001177.1:0-3336 GCA_031426475.1 Pirellulaceae bacterium
CGATGCTCGACGTCGTACCTTCGATATCGAGCAAAACAGCTTTGGCCGACACTTCGATCATACGTCGATCACAGATCGCACGCGAGGTTGGCCCGACACATATTGTGGGCCAAAGCAAATCGGAGCA
This sequence comes from Pirellulaceae bacterium, assembly GCA_031426475.1. Classification (GTDB taxonomy): domain Bacteria; phylum Planctomycetota; class Planctomycetia; order Pirellulales; family Pirellulaceae; genus JAIYDQ01. The sequence continues at coordinate 128 of JANPLJ010001177.1, forward strand.
TATTCACCGTGCACGGCATTGTCGACGTAGTGAGGTGTCCACCCACTGGCATCTTGGAACAGTCGAATGCATCGAATGTTGCGGTCGTCGCACAGGTTAAACCAATGCTTCGTGCCGTTGGGAACGTTGATCAGGTCGCCGCTTTCTACGGTGACGGCGAAAACGGGGCCACCTTCGGGATGTAGGTGAAAGACGCCACGGCCTGAAACGGTGAAGCGAACTTCGTCTTCGCTGTGCGTGTGCTCTTTGTTAAATTTCTGTAGCATGGCATCCAAGCCAACGGTGTCAGAATTGACGTTGATCACATCTGCCGTGACAAAGCCGCCCCGACCTTTCAGTCGTTGTATTTCGGGAGCATAGGTTTCGAGAATAACTTCGGTGGTTGGATTTTCCGGCAACCTTCCGGCGACTTCCCAACGTTCGTACCATATTCCAAAGGGTTCTAGGAAACGGCTAATCTCGTCGGGATTCTCAATGGTACGGTTTTGAACAGGAATAGATACGCTGGCCATTTTTCATCTCACTCTAATTTATGGTAAGGCTATCTCTCGTCCGAGACATTCTAGCAAGAACTCGATGACTTCAACTTGACGCGAGGCTTCTGCAAGGTTTCTTCCCCAAGTGTACATTCCATGTCGGCGGATAAGATAGCCCCAGCACGGGCGGTCGGGATTCTCTTGCCACATTTTTTCGACTTGCCCACGTAGCAACGGAATGTCTTGCGTATTCTCGAAGATCGGCAACCAGAGCTTCGATTGGTGGGTCTTTATTCCTTCTATGCCTTTGAGCATTTCAAACCCTTCGATCATTATCCCACCCAACTGGGCGAAGTGATTAGAAAGGATTGTTGCCCAGACGCTATGGGTATGCAAAACGGCACCTGCCCCGCGATGCTGGGCGGCGGAACAATGGAGCAAAGTCTCGGCGCTGGATGCCGGTTGATCGGAAGGGATGCGTTTTCCTTCTGCGTCAACAATGACAAAATCGTTTGGGCCGAGATGCCCTTTGTCTTTCCCGCTCGACGTAATCAGCAACCGTAGCGGGTCGCGTTCGATCACGACGCTGTAATTGCTGCTCGTCCCAAGCGACCAGCCACGCGTCCAAAAATGGTGACCTACTTCGCGGAGGCCCTCGATAGGCTCGCGGTGAGGTTCAAGCAATCCAGTAGGAGAACTCAATGAAACATCCTTCTTTTCGCAATACGCAACACAGGGACAATTATGAACGAAGCTTTTCCAAAGCTGTAACGACCTCGGCGGCCTTCGTTCTCCCGCCGTGAGATCGGCTCGTCTTTAGGAAGCGTACCGTTCCTTGACGATCCGCAACAAGAGTCGTCGGATAAGCTGTTTCTTTGGGTGCGTCCCAAAGCAAGCCCAACTGCTTCACGATCTTCATGTCTTTATCGATTACGAGATGAAAAGAATCGGCGAGCTGTTGCTTGCTTACAAATCCTTTGGCTTTCGCTTCAAGATCTTGAACGCTGCCCGGATAAATGATCATCACTTGAGCTCCCGCCGTCTTAAAAGTATCCGCTTGTTTTACGAAGTCTGCCAACTGAGCAGAGCAAGCGGGGCAATCATAGCCAGGAAAACCGCGCATGACGATAACCACCAGCGGACCATTTTCCAAAAACTTCTTTGACGACACCACCTTGCCATCGAAGCCGACGCCTTCGATGGAAGTGAGCGGTTTATCGAGCGAGAGATCGTCTCCATAGACAAAAGCGTTGAATGAAACGAGTGCAACAACAAGCGGAAGCAATCTTGGCATGGTCATACGGGTTTTCGATTCTTTGTTAAGAGCGACACTTTTTACGGGGACTTCTCGATGCTCTGGACGGTTGTCTCGGAAAGGTTTGTAGAGGCCGCTTCCAGTTTTTCCTTCTCCAATCGCTGAATTTCGGATTGTTCGAATTTTAGCCACGCGAATGCGATGGCGACGGCCGCACAGCAAAGAAAAAACACGGCGATTCCCATCCGCAAAAGTGGGCTTGTCGTTGGTTCGGTGGTGGGTTCTTTCACTGTGCAGTTTTCCTAAGGATACAAAGGATCATATTCTAGCGTGGATCAAAAATCATTTTCACTTCGGGCAACATCATTCGCAGTTCTTTTGCTTCCGAAGGAGCCAAGCAGCCTGCAAGCAAAAGCACTTCCAGGCAATTCAGCATCTCGAGTTCCTGAATAACTCCGTCGCATAGCGTCGCCTGTTGGAAGTCCAGTACGCGTACTTGTTGCACCTGCGCAAGTCGCGAAATGAATTCCTTGTCGATCGACTGTCCACGAGCGACAAGACATCGGACATTATTCAGATCATAGTTGTGAAGACTTGGTTTCAATTCTCCATTTGTGCTGGTCGCAGAAACATTGAGTATCTCGTCGCGGGTTGCTGGAACGACGTTGAGTTTGCCATCGACGTCCGACCATTCAAAAACGGCTTTCTTTCGGAGGTAGGATTGGGCATATCTTAGTACGAACAGTCCGCCGAAGCCGATCAACATGACCGTCATTCCGCTTCGGTGGATGAGTACTCCGAGTTCCTCTCGCACTTGAATATTGGAAGTCCGAAACGCCGCGCCTACGACGGCGATGCAAGTTCCGATCACACAAAACGCAAGCAGTAGATGGAGAGTTTTCCGCACTATTTAAGCTTCGCTCGCGAGCTTTCGGAGCACTGTTGGGAGGATACCTCCATTGCGATAGTAATCGATCTCGACAGGCGTATCGATTCGAACCATCGCTTGAAACGTCTTCTTTTGTCCGCTTGGCTGCACGGCAACAACATCGATCGTACTTCGCGGTTTCAAGTTATCATCGAGTGAATCGAAAGCAAAGGTTTCTTCACCAGTGAGACCGAGTGACTGGGCGGATTCGCCGGCCATGAATTGCAATGGCAATACGCCCATACCGACCAAATTACTACGGTGGATCCGCTCGTACGAAACAGCAATGACGGCCCGAATCCCCAGCAGCAAAGTACCTTTTGCCGCCCAATCGCGACTGCTGCCGGTTCCGTACTCAGCGCCGGCAAGGATGACAAGCGGCGTTTTGTCAGCCTTGTATCGAATCGCGGCATCGTAGATCGACATCGTCTCGCCGGTCGGAAGATAGCGGGTCACTCCACCTTCGATACCAGGCGTCATATTGTTGCGAATGCGAATATTGGCAAACGTGCCACGGACCATGATTCGATCGTTTCCGCGACGCGCGCCG
>JANPLJ010001178.1:0-15571 GCA_031426475.1 Pirellulaceae bacterium
GGGCTATCTAGGATGCATTATCTGAATCCATCTCGTCTTTTCAATTCTTCCGTTCTTCCGGCCTCCTTGGCTATTTAGTTTGAGGATTTCATCCATGGCAGCTCGTGATCGCAATCTTTTTGCATGGCAAGCCTACGTGATCACCATGAGTTTTGTTGTTGTCGGATTGCTGGTGGCACTCGGTTTTTCGATTGCAAGCTCCAGCAATACCCAGAAATCGATGACGGACGCCGTCAATCAAACAAGGACGGCCAACGAAAACGTGCGAAAGCTAAGCAGCGAAGTGGAATATATCAACGGAATGCTTGGTCAACGGCCGTTCACCGAAGCGGAGTGGAAACAGATGAAGGAATCCGCGCCAGCCGATGCAAAATTTGCAGCCTTGCAAGCACAATTTGACAAAGACATGAGTCTTTTTGGACCAAGCGAACCAATCCAAAACAAGAATTATCCGAAGCTGGCCGAGTACTTGATGCGTGAACTTCGAGCGAGAAATGCCCAAGTTGACTCCGCCGCGAAAGCGTATGCCGAACTGACCAAAAAGACGGAAAACACTGTCAAAAGTGAAACGGCTGGTCGTGAAGCGGCTGAAAAGAAGAGTGCCGAAATGGAGAAGCAGCTAGCCGAAGCACGGATCGATTTCCAAAAACAACTTGACGTGAACCTGGAGAAAATTGCTGAAATCAGCAAGACGCTAACGGACAGTAGTGCGAAGTTTTCCAAAGAAAAAGCTCGGCTTGACGCGGCTTTGAAAGCCAAAACAACGCAGGCGGACGAGTTGGTCGCTCGAAATTTGTCGCTTGTCGAACGAATTCGGATCCTGGAAGGCGAGGATTTCCAGTCGGCTCAAGGAAAGATCATCGACGTAGCCGACGGCGGAAAAATCGTTTGGGTGAACTTAGGTAGCGCTGACGGATTGCGTCCTGGCGTTCGATTCGGAATCGTAAATCCTGATGAATTGCGGCTGAAAGAGGCTCGGCCGAAGGCCCACTTGGAAATCCATGAAATCATCGGCGACCACCAGGCTCGAGGTCAGGTCGTTTCGGGATCGATTCGAGTTCCAGTCGTTGCGGGGGATTTAGTCTATTCCGTAGCATGGCAAAAAGGACGCAAAGTCCAGTTTGCTCTGATGGGCAAGCTCGACATGAATGGCGACGGGCTTGACGACCGCCAAACGATTAAGGACTTGATCATCCAAAGCGGCGGAGAAATCACAGAAGAGCTTCTACCGGACGGTAAATCGATCGGTAGAATGACCGCCGACACCCGCTGGCTTGTCGTCGGAAAAAGTTTCGACGTTTCCAAGACTGCCGAGATTGATCCCCGTCAAAAAGCATACGGCGAGAAATATGCTGACATGGAACGACGGGCCAAGGAACAAGCCGTTAGCACGATAAACCTCGATAAACTTCTCAATTGGATTCAGAGTTCGAATACTGTAGACCGTTCCATTCCAATGGGCACAGCGACTCGAGCCAGCGATTTCACGGACAACCGTCGCGTTCCAAGCAGCCGGGGAACCGTTTCAGAAATCTACATGAACAGAAAGCAGGGCGGTCCATACGCGCCCTCCGACGGCCCTGACGGACAGCGACGATGACACATTGCCACAGCCCTTTGGTGGCCCAGTATTTGCTGGAAAATCCAGGTTCGGGGTGGCTTTTTGAGGGGAATTTCGGTAATTTTAGCAACATTCATTTGAATATGTCTCGTTCGGCAATTAGTCTAAGAAGGTTCCAGGTGCGGAACAGAAGTAATTTTGGCAGAGGCCATTTTTTTCAAGGTTGACAACATGATTCGGAAGTTTGCTTTATCACTTGCATTGGTCGGCAGTGCAGTCGGGACTTATTCGTCTTCTGCTATTTTTGCAGATGATCTGCTCAACGCATCGGTTTCCATCACATCGGAAAAACCGTTGAACGACTTGTTCTCCCGGCAATGGGTGAAGCTCGGCGAGGCGGGACGAATCGAAGGACAAATCGTTGAGTTGCTTGCAGACGAAAAGCGACCTATCGATGGTGTGCCAGTCTCGCTTGTTCGCGATGGAAAGGTTGTGTCCTCGGCCAATGCAGACAGCACAGGTCATTTCCATTTCACAGGTATCGAACCCGGCCTGTATTCTCTGGTCAGTCGTACGAACCAAACGATCGCTGCCTTTGCTTTGCAAGTGCTTGACGGAAAAGATGCATCACATCTTCCAAGCGAAGTGGAAGTCAGAGCGATTCGTTCGGAAAGCGACAACGGAGAGAAAGTCAAAGAGATCATTCGTTCTCAGCTAACACCAGGTTTTGTCTCGCGACAAAATGTTGTTGCAGCCGCTTCATTCGACCCGCTTGCAGCAGAACGAAGATTTGCTTTGTCCCACGTTGTTAAACTGGACGCAAATGGCAATCTTCAAGGACAACTCGCTAAGTCCGGATTGTCCAGCAGTGCCAGCCAAATCGAGGGGATGACTGTCTTTGTCTTGAAAGATGGAGTAGAAGTTGCAAGAACAGAAGCAGACGCTCAAGGGGTGTTTGTCGTAAAAGGTCTCGAGCAAGGGGTGTACGGTTTTATCGCTGCTGGCTCGGGAAGTTTTGTTGCGACATCCTTTCAAGTCGTCGATCCTTCAGTCGCTCAGACTGCACCGGATGGCCGAAGATTGGTTTCGATGAATATGGCAGACTGCTGCCCGATCTTGAATTGCGAAGTCATCGAGAGTAGCGCAGTATCTTGCTGCGAACCGATGGTCACCGAGACGGTGATTGCACCGCCAGTTGTAGAGTCGTGTGCACCGCCATTGGCCGAAGTAGCCGTGGACCAATGTGGATGTGGGATGGCTCCATCATGTGGCGGCGGCTGGGGGGGCGGTTGGGGTGGAGGAGGTGGAGGATTCGGCGGAGGAGGATATGGCGGAGGCGGTGGAGGTGGTGGACTACTGGGTGGACTTGGTGGCGGTGGCGGACTCTCCAGTCTAGCCGGCCTAGCGGGTGTTGCAGCGGTTGTCGCGAATAGTGACAATAATGGCAGTAGCCTCAATCTGAATCAACCTGCAGTCACGGTCAGCCCTATAGTAGTTCCACGGTAGACCTGTATTACGCATTCAAAAGGTCGGTCCTCGTGACCGGCCTTTTTTTTTGATCCAGCTGAATTCGACGGGGTGTTGAAAAACCGATGCAACATCTTGGTAGGCTAGTCGAAACTCAAACCCAAGATGGCCTAAGGCTACATGGGTTTTGGCAATCGGCGAAGACATCCACATCTATCGAAAAGCACTTTGAATCGAGACCACTGGTCTGGATCGTGGTTCATGGGGTTGCGGGCAATTTTTATAACTCGAGCATGTTGGCGTCACTAGCTGAATCGCTTTTGGAACTGGGGCATGACGCGTGCCGTATCAATACGCGCGGGCGGGATCCGATCGCCTATTTTTCAACGCCCGGGGGAAGCTTAAGGCTGGGCGCGGCGTATGAAATGATCGCCGATTGCCAAGCAGACATCGCGACTTGGGTTGATTTTCTAAAAAAGCAGGGCTATCCTCGACTTGGCTTGATCGGACATAGCCTGGGTGCAGTCAAGGCCGGAGTTTACGCTTGCAACATGGCTTCGGTCGACATCGACTATTTGGTCTGCATTTCGCCGCCAAGGCTTGTAGGCAAAGTCTTGGCAAACGACTCCAAATACTCTTCGAATTACGCGGAAGATTTGAAGCAAGCCCAAGAATTGATCGCAATCGGGAAACCAGAATCGCTTCTTTCGATTCGCTATCCTCAACCTATGCTGATTTCTGCAGCAACGTTCGTCGACAAATACGGTCAAGAGGATCGACACGATTACGTGCGTATGGCTAGTCAAATCAACATTCCTTGCCTATGGTGCTTCGGAGATCAGGAGGTCCGAGGGCAGCGGGCCAGTTTTCAAAACTGCGACCATACGTTAAACGCTGCAGTACGTGGAAAGCCCAATCATTCAGTAGCCGTCATTTCGAATGCGGATCACGCCTATACCCAGGCCAGAACGGAGCTCATCTCAGTAATTCGCCAATGGATCTCCGAGAAAATCTGAAAACCCTGTTACACTTTCGGCAGTTTCGAGGTAAATTCTTGGGTAGTTCGAACGCGTATTGCTCGTCAGATCAGTACCATCGTATCTGCCCCACCTTTCGCCAGTTTATATGAGACTGGCAACACATCCTCTATCAGTATTTGGTTGCTTGCTATGAGTTCTGCTGAAGCGTTAGGTACCGACCTTGCGAAAAGTATCTCCAATGCCAAAGAAGTCCTAGATCAACACACCTTTGATACGGTCCAATGGCACTTCCACGATTCAACCGGATCACCTTTTTGGTTGGGCAAGAAGAAAGAGTTGAAGTTTGATCCTTTGAAGGAAGTCAAAACGTTCGAAGATCTGAAGAAGTTTCCGATATTCGAAGACGATTGGTTGAGAGGCGGACCTGTCAATCGATGGATCCCGAAAGGCCTCGCCGGTAAACCGACTTATGTATTCGAGACAGGCGGAACGACAGGTGTTCCAAAGAGTCGCGTCGTCATCGACGATTTCCGAATCGATTATGAACTGTTCAGTCATACCTTGCCTGACCAATACTTCCCCAAAGGATCTAACTGGTTGATGCTTGGTCCATCGGGTCCTCGAAGACTTCGTTTGGCGGTCGAGCATCTATGTCAATATCGCGGCGGAATCAGCTTTTGTATCGACCTAGATCCGCGGTGGGTTGTCAAGCTGATCAAGAAGGGATGGATGGAGCACTTAGAAGCTTACAAAAAGCACTGCATCGACCAGGCAATTACGATTCTCACGGCGGGTCACGATATCAAGTGTATGTTCACAACACCGAAGTTGCTCGAAGCGTTGGCGGATGGCTTAGCCGAAAAAGGGACGAGCATTCAAGAGATTGGGATTACAGGTATCTTCTCTGGAGGTACGGAGTTTACGCCGCAATGGACGCGATTTTGCGTAGAAGAACTTCTGGGCGGCCCTGCCGAAGAAAGTGGAGTCTATATGACGCCGACTTACGGCAATACGTTGATGGGGCTAGCCTGCTCGCGTCCTATCACGGCCGATGACGACTACACGATCGCGTACTACGCTCCTCAACCGCGAGCGGTTGTCGAGGTTGTTGATTTCGATGACCACGCGAAAGTAGTCGACTTTGGCAAAACGGGTCGAGCAAAACTCTACACCATGACGAAGGAATTTTTCGTCCCTGGCTTTCTAGAGCGAGACGAAGGAGAGCGCGAGAAGCCTTTTGCGAAATACCCATGGGATGGAATCAGCGGGGTTCGGCCGTACCACGGTATTCCTGGCGGAACGACTGTCGGCGTTTACTAGATTTCTCTCTTTCTTGATATTTAACAACCCACCTAACTGTTCGGAATCCATCGATCGTGATCACCCTTAGTCCACTGCGTTGGGGCAAGCCTTACAAGTCGCTTGAGTTTCAGGATGTCATCCATTTCGAATCGGGCGAGTCGATCGCTAAAATCGGGCAGGTCAACGGTGGCATGGTTCAGATGGATATGCGCAAGGCCGATAACGCCCGCACGGTGTTGCGTACAATCCCGACGGATGAGCTGCTGAAACGGATTGCTAAGGCAGCAGACTTATTCGAGACCGGGACTCTCGCAGTTGGTGATGGGCAACAATCGGTTGATGATTTTATTCTCCAGCAGTCAGCAAGCACTGGTCTTCCTGAGCACATGTGTCGCGGCAACATGATGAAGAACGCGTTTGTTCTTCATAACATGCCAAAGATTCTCGATTGCTTGACACGAGGGCTGGATCTCGAAATTTTCAATCGAGGCTATGGCGAGGAAGGCCGCGGCGTGACGGTATCGTATCAGTGTCAATCGCCGGTCCTAGGAGCCGTGCTACCGAACAACTCTCCGGGTGTTCACACGCTATGGCTGCCAGCCGTCGCATTGCAGGTGGGCTTGGTGCTCAAGCCGGGTTCTCAAGAACCGTGGACCCCTTATCGAATGATCGCCGCGTTTATCGAATCGGGAATTCCAGCCGAAGCGTTTTGCTTATACCCAGGTTCACACGATGTTGGCTCGACCCTGTTGAGCAAGTGTTCGCGTTCGATGATTTTTGGAAGCGCCCAGACCGTCAATCAGTATGCGGGGAACCCAAAGGTTCAAGCTCATGGCCCTGGATTTTCGAAGATCGTATTCGGAGACGATTGCGTCGACCAATGGGAAGACTATCTCGACATGATGGTCGAAAGTGTTTTGAGCAACTCTGGTCGAAGCTGTATCAATTGCTCCGGTATTTGGGCGCCGCGACACACCCGCGAGATCGCTGAAGCGATTGCAAGTCGCATCGGTGGAGTCGACGTTAAATCTCCGTCCGACCCAACCTCACAACTCGCAGCCTTTGTTAATCCAGCGATGGCGACGGGAACTTGGTCGATGGTCGAACAAGATATTTCGGAATCCGGTGTAACCGACATGACTGCCAGCTATGGAACACGACTCATCGAGCGAGAACGGTGCGCTTACCTGCGTCCGATGGTCGTGCATGCCAATTCTCCGGAGCGTGCAGTCGCCATGAAAGAATACATGTTCCCATTTGTTTCGGTCGTCGAGTGCCCCCAGAAGGATATGCTGAAAGCCATCGGACCGACGTTGGTCTGCACAGCGCTGACCAGCGATCCCAATTGGGTCGATCAGTTGACATCTGCTGTACATATCGATCGCTTAAACGTGGGACCTATTCCAACGAGTCGACTGAATTGGCTTCAGCCGCACGAAGGCAACCTGATTGATTTCTTATTCCGTTCGCGAGCCTATCAAATCGCTCCGCTGAAAGTTCCGACGCTTGTCACCCAATAGCGAAAACAATATGCCTGAAATTTTCGAACTTTATAACGAAGCTGAACAACTTAAGGATCAGGGGAAGACGGATGACGCGATTCAGCTTTTGGAGCAGATCCTGAAGCAAGACTCGCAACATGTCTTGTCGCACCTGACGTTGGCAAGAATCTTTACTCAGACAGGGCGTCACGCGGAAGCTATTCTGCATGGACAGAAAGCCTGCGAGATTGAACCCACTGACGCCTTCAATTTTACCGCGTTGAGTGTAACTTTCCAGAAAGCCTGGGCTGGAACCGGTGATAGGCAGTTCATCACGATGGCCGAAGACGCGATGGCTCACGCGAGAACGCTTGAACGCTAGACCAATCCTTGTTTTGTTCAGCTCCCATAGGATTGAACCACATTCAAAACGCGCGTTGCCATCTGTTGAATACTGACTTCCTGAAGGAATTCACTATCCGCCAGACGCATTCCTTTAGCGTTGGCGTGATCTTGCAAGTTAACCTGTCCCCGTAGCGAGTCGATAGCGGTTTGTAGTTGCTCGACATAGGCTTGTTGGTCGCCAGCAGGAAATAACCATCCAGACTGAAGCCGTTCATGGAGTTCAGGGAAAGCGCCGTGATTAGGTTGAACATAGGGTATGCCAGCGGCAGCCGCCTCGAGCACGAAAAGCCCCTTAGGTTCTTGGTACGTCGTTGGGACACTGAGCAAATCGATCTGACGAAAAAAGTCGAGCTTTTTCGGGCGTTCAAGGGCACCTCGATAGGACCATCGATCGTTTAGGTTTGCACGATTCAGTTTCAGCTGTTGCTCGGCCCAAAAGCTGGCATGCTGCGGCCCCATCCATCCTGCCATTAGAAGCTTTAGACCAGCGTTTTCGCTTCTCTTCGAAAGCTCTATGAATGCATCAACCAGATGATGTAGGCCTTTCTCGGGTGACATTCTTGCAAAATAACCAATCGTGAAACCCTCACGTTGCGTCGCCGCTTGCTTCTCAAAGTCACGGGTGTCGATTCCAAGAGGTACGACATGCCATTTGCCGTTTGGGATTTGAAGAAGCTCGGCCATCCTTTGCCCATAGTCTCGACTGTGAACGATGAATACATCGACCGCGGATACCAAGCGACGCATCGCATCGACCGATTGCTGACGAAAAGGTTCGGGCAGCGAGTCAAGAAAAATATCATCCCCCTGCAAAATGACCATCACGGGCGATCGGAAACGTCGCTTAAACTCTGGAATACAGCCCCCTATCAACAAATTCGTCAGAAGCAACACATCGGGTTGAATATCTTGCTCTAGCCAATTGCAAAGACGCACAACTTCCTTGCGTTGACTTCCTTGCGTTCCTTTAAGCATCGAGACCGTTAGCGCTCCCAGCAGTTTCGGAGACGTCTTCCCGGCATTGGCGGTCAGTTTCCGTATCAACCAAGGCTGATTAAGAACAGCGTCTACCCATTTCGGAAGATAATTCAACCAGGGAAACTTTTGCTGGAGAAATACATTCACCCCTCCCAAAAAGACTCGATCGATACTGACATCTTCTTCGTCCGTGCGAATCGGTGTGTAGACAGGAACCAAAAGCGTCTCATGGCCTTGACGAATCAGCTCTCGAGCCAAGGCATTATCGAGCATGCATGAACCGCAAAACATGCCTGCAGCACCAGCGGTGAGATATACAAATTTCATGGTACTGAGCATGATAATCGAAACTCGACGTCGGCTTCGAAAGCAGCCAAAAAAAGTCGGCTATCGAGCAAGTCGGCTGAGAGCGTTGATGACCAATAAAATGTCGAGAGGTTCCAGGATACCGTTTCCATTGACATCGACATACGGCGGGCCAGACGCATTTTGGCCGTTCAGAAGCTCGCCAAAATTGTTGCGTTTCGCGTAGTTGATAATCTGCAGAATGTCGAGTGGATCGAGGCTTCCATCACCGTTGGCATCAAATGAATTATTCGAATTCGTCCAAGGCGAGCGATCATCATCCGTCAAATCGATCAATATGAATGCCGAATCCATCCCAGGAAAACTCGCCGCGATCCGGACCGTTTGGGGACTTTCAGCGAAGTTGTCGTTGATCGCAGAGACAAAAACGGATGCCGTCGTCTGACCAGCCTGGACAACAACCTGAGGTGCAAACTGCAATTGCCCCGTCAAGTCAGTGGACAGGTTGATGACGCTTCCTGAGGATGGTGCTGGCGCAGGCAATACGATTGTAACCGTCGCTCCTGAGCTAGTTGGTGATTCAGCAAGGGAGATTCTCTGTTCAACCCACTGCAGGGGCTCATAGTCCTGAACGCTCATCGCAACGCTTAAGCCAAAATATCCTGTCGCTTCCGGAGTAAACACAACACTCTGAATGCCATCGATAACAGAGTCATCGACAGCCGTTACTGAAACATCGATCGAAGCGGCGTTCGCCGGGATTGTTACCGATGGAGGGACCGTCGCCGCAAAGATATTGCTGCTTGCAAGAGTCACTTTCAACTCATTCGAAACGTCCGTGTTACTTCGTGAAACGCGAAGGACCGCGGCTCCAGCTCCGCCGTCCTCGCGAATCTGAGTGACATTGAGTGCAAGCCGGATGAGCTCGCGATCAAGAACCTGGATCGAAGCTGGCTGCGAAGTTAGCCCTCCCAATTGCGCCGTGAATTGGACCGATTGAGGGCCATCCAATAGTGCATCGTCAATGGCGTTCACTCCGACAATGACACGCGTTATTCCGATCGGAATAACGACGGTCGAGGGCAGCGTTGCTTCGGACGGATCGTTGCTAACAAGGATCAAGGTATTTTCGCGGCTTGTATCTAACCCGATTGTATCGATCACCAAGTTTGCCGCGCTGGCACCAGCCGCTTCGCTCACTTCGCTTCTATCGAGCGTTAACTTGATTTCGGGCGGCTCATTGACTCGGATGTTAAACGTCGACTCTGCGAAACCTCCGTTGTCATCGGTGACGCGATATGTCACGTTGTAGCTTCCTGCTAGCGCGTACGTGTGCGAGCCATCAAAAGATCCTTCCGTAGCAACTCCTGCAGATCCAGGTCGATCGATCGTCGCTACGCCACGCTGCGATGGCGAACCATCGCCCCAATTGATAGACGATTCAAAGGTCTCGGTGGAACCAAATCCCGCGTCTCGAAAAACTGCCATGTCCACTATGTTGATTGGAACATTGACTTGGGCAATTAAATTGCCGCGCTGGTTGATGGAAGGAATCACGTTTTCAACGTTGACTACCCCGACCGTGGTCGACTTCTCTCCCGCTCGACCACCCGAAAAAGTAAACTTGATGGGGTACGAACCATCATCTGAGTAGGTATGCGAACCCGAAACGCGAGCATGCTGGCTAATCGCGTTCCATCCAATGTCGGCGAGACCAGCAAAGTCGAGAGGGGTTGGCAGCTTACGTGTCCCTTTTGCGTTGATCGAAGGGTCCATAAGCGTTTCTTGATCTGCGTTTCGGGTTCCTTCCTGCCAATGCGCTTGATCGCCATCCAAAGGCACAGCTTGCCCACCGTTGACACCGGTACTATTGGAACCAATGAACTGGCCAGAGGAAACGAGTCGCCGCCAACTGGGCGCGACGCCAAAGCCAAGGATGTGCATGAATTCATGACTGATCGCGCTAAGAAAATCGTATTTGTCCTCCGTCAGCCCTGCGGTAGTTGCACCAAAATGCCAATCAATATTGGGATCAACAGTCAACGAGCCACCCCAAGGGCCAAAATCGGTCTGATTGCTCCCCGTTGCCCCTGTTTGGCCCCGAGTAAGTACCGTTTGGCCAAAATCCGCAGCGCCATTCCACGAAGTCCCACCTGGGCCAGCAACGGCAACAGAGTTCCCAGGAAGATCGCGAGTCCCCACGAAAATGACGAATTCGTTCGCCCCAAGATTTCCCATAGGCCGACTGATAACAGCCCCCGTCGCTGGATCCGTGAAGGTCGCTTCCCAACGGTTAGTAGCGCTTGGCGTAATCGCGGAAAGCGAATCTCCGAATCGGGAAAAGACCATATCTGCGGCAATCTGTAGAATTGCCTGCTTTTCTGGTGTGTTGAAGAATTGTCCTGTATCGAGACTGTAGTCAAACCGAACGACAAACGGACCTGCGGTCGGCGATGCAGAAACTTGAATTGGGGTGCGAGAACCATCCCCCCAGTCGGCTTGGGCGGAAATCGGGCCCAATATAGCTGACGTGTCGACTGTTACGCCCGAAAAAGAGTAGATGGAGCCCTCTGCAATCATTGCTAATCGGACTTCGAGCAACTCGATCGTCAGCGGTGAAGACAATCGTACTTCGAGCCTCGATCGCCCGCAATTTCGTTTCATGCTCCGAAATGGAAGGCTTAGGAGCCAATCGATCAAACGAAGTACATTGGGAAATAACATCACTTTGAGCACCCATTCTCCCGAAAAATCGGGATTCGGCGGAGACTAGATGATAGCTCGTGGTGTGCAGAATAGAGAAGAATAATGAGTCTTTTTTCGAGGATCCACCAAACCAGCAGATTCGGTCGAACACGACGGGTGAGGCTATCCTTTGCAGGCTTATTGTAGGGAAGCGGCAACTCGCGAAGCAAGGTGAACATGAATGCACGCTGGGGCGTCTTTACATTTGGTCTTTTCCAGACGCTGAATTTCTGTAAACTTTTTCTGCTTAACGGTTTACGTTTTGATTGGACCTTTTACTTCCCCGATTTCCTTTTGTCGGAGTGACCCTCCGAGTAACTCTCCTAGGTATAGCACAGTATGGACCTCACGAAACTTCGAAACATCGGCATCAGCGCTCACATCGATTCGGGCAAAACGACCCTTAGCGAGCGCGTTCTTTTCTACGCTGGCCGAATCCACAAGATCGAAGAAGTGAAGGGTGGCGGTGACGGAGCAACCATGGATTACATGGAACTTGAAAAGGAACGCGGGATCACGATCACCAGTGCTGCAACTTCGCTCAAATGGAATGATTTCTCGATTAACTTGATCGATACCCCTGGTCACGTTGACTTCACAATCGAGGTCGAACGTTCGCTTCGCGTGCTTGATGGAGCCGTTTTGGTTCTCTGTAGCGTTGGCGGTGTCCAAAGCCAGTCGTTGACGGTCGATCGTCAAATGCGCCGATACGGTGTGCCGCGTTTGGCATTCATCAACAAGATGGACCGAACCGGTGCCGATGCCTATCGAGTCACCAAGATGATCAAGGAAAAACTCAATGCCGATGCGGTCATGATGCAGATTCCGATCGGTGCAGGCGAAACCTTCGAAGGCGTGATCGATCTCATCACGATGAAGGCCGCTTATTTTGATGGGCCCAAGGGAGAAGTAGTTCGGCTAGAAGAAATTCCGGCTGAATACCAGGACAAAGCTGCGGAGTATCGTCAGTCGATGCTGGAAAGCTTGTCGATGTACTCCGATGAAATGATGGAACTGCTTTTGAGCGAAGAAGAGGTTCCGCACGAACTTATCTACAAAGTTTGCAAAGATGCGACGCAGTCACATCGCATCACGCCGGTCTTCTGCGGATCCGCATACAAGAACAAAGGTGTTCAGCTCCTGCTAGACGCTGTCACCCAGTATTTGCCAAGTCCGCTTGAGCGCGAGATCAAAGCTCGTAAAGTCGGCAAGGAAGACGAGAAGCTGGAACTCAAGCCAGAAAACGATCTACCATTCGTCGGCATGGCTTTCAAAATTGTCGAAGATCCGTTTGGTCAATTGACCTTCATGCGAGTCTATCAAGGCAAGGCCATGAAAGGCGAAATGTATATCAACCAGCGTTCAGGCAACAAGCAACGCTTTAGCCGCATCGTTCGAATGCATGCCGATAAGCGAGAAGAAATCGACACGGCAGAGGCTGGCGACATTGTCGCGATCATCGGAGTCGATTGCGCAACCGGGGAGACCTTCTGCCCGACCCGAGACTTCTGTACGCTTGAAAGTATGTTTGTTCCCGAGCCCGTCATCAAAGTCTCGGTGACACCGGCTAGCCGTGCAGACTTCGACAAAATGGGGAAAGCCCTCAATCGTTTCCGAAAAGAAGATCCAACCTTCCGTATCTTCAATGACGAAGAAACCAACGAAACGATTATCTGCGGAATGGGTGAGCTTCACTTGGACATTTACGTGGAACGCATGCGCCGTGAGTACGACGTCGATGTCAAAGTCGGCGCGCCACGCGTTAGCTATCGCGAAGCGCCGGGTGAGGCTGTCGATTTTAACTACAAGCACAAAAAGCAAACTGGAGGTTCGGGGCAGTTCGCCCATATCGTCGGTAAGATGACTCCGATTTCGACCGAAGGCGAGGTGCTATTCGAGTTCGAAGATCACGTGACCGGTGGTCGTATTCCGAAGCAGTTTATCCCACCCGTGGAAAAAGGCTTCCGTGATTCGGTCAACAAGGGTCCACTCGCCGATTTCCCTGTCGTCGGCGTCAAGATGGAGTTGATGGACGGAAGCTACCACGACGTCGATTCGAGCGAACGCTCATTCTACATCGCAGCTTGCGATTGCTTCCGAGAAACCATTCGAGCGTCCAAGCCAATGTTGCTCGAGCCAATCATGAAAGTCGAAATCGAATGTCCGGAAATCTATCAAGGGGACGTCGTCGGTGACGTGACTCGCCGACGAGGAGTGATCCAGTCGACCGATACGCGCGATGCCATTTCGTACATCGTCGCTGAAGTTCCGTTGTCGGAAACCTTCGGTTATGCAACGGACCTTCGGAGTATGACCAAGGGACAAGGAACCTTCACGATGGAGCTCGCTATCTATCGCGCAGTGCCTCGTAACCTGCAAGACGACATCATTGCGGAACGCAAGAAGCAGCAAGCGGAACAGAAAAATTAAGGACGCTTTTGGAAAATAGCTTTCCGTTCGAGCGTCGATGCTCGAACGGAACGGGAAAAGCATTTCGTCCCGTTTCGGTTTCAGCGTAGCCGAATTCGGATGAAGCTCGAAATACAATGTCTCCAGCAATTCGTCCGAAGTCTCAGGACTTGAGCTACTTTTTAGTAATTGTTTTTTTCTCTGTATGCGGTGTCGCAGCGGACCGCTCTTTCGCCGACTGGCCCCAGTTTCGTGGCCCTCTCGGAACCGGTCACTCGCCCTCGAAGAACTTGCCAACCCGTTGGGGCGGCTTTCTCAACCCGTTCGCTTGGCAAACGTCCATTCCAGGCCGAGGGTGGTCGTCGCCGATTGTCATTGAGAATCGAGTTTGGCTTACAGCGGCCGAATCGACTGCTATGCCAGAATCCGAGACTATCGCGAGACTCACCGACGGTGAAACGGGCGTCGCCGACTTCAAAGCCCATCGATCCGTTGCGTTTTTCGCAATTGAACTCGACCTTGGAAATGGGAAAATACTTCGAAAGATCGAACTCTTTTCGGTAGATCAGCCGCCTCCGATTCACGCGACCAACAGCTATGCTTCACCGACTCCGACGTCCGATGGCGAACGCCTCTACTGTCATTTTGGTTCCCTTGGAACGGTCGCATTGAAATTGTCATCCGGGACGATACTTTGGAAACGCTCCTTTGCGGTCGACGATATCACGGGGTCAGGAAGCTCTCCGATTCTTGTCGGAGATCGATTGATCGTCGCATGTGACGGCGCCAACGAGCAGTTTGTACTAGCGCTCGACAAGCAAACCGGAACCGTTCTTTGGAAGACCGCGAGACCGACTATCGACGCAACGGAAAGCTTCAAGCGTCGCGCATTCAGCACGCCGCTGGTGATCGATTATCAGGGCCGGACGCACCTCATTTCTCCAACCGCACAATGGCTTGTTTCGTATAACCCCGAAACCGGTGAAGAATGGTGGCGATGCAAAACGGCAATCGGATATAGCGTAATTCCTCAACCGGCTTTTTCCGATGGACTTGTCTACACCTGCTCGGGCTACATGAAACCCGAACTATGGGCCATTCGGGCCGATGGGTCCGGTGATGTTTCGGCGACCCACGTCGCATGGAAGCACACGCGACAAGCACCCGAGATCGCGTCACCGATCGTTATCGACGACGCTTTATACTTTGTATCATCCTCAGGTGTGTTGACTTGTCTTCAAGCGACGAATGGCCATCCAAGATGGCAACATCGATTGGATGGTAGCTATGCATCGAGCCCTCTGTTCGCAGATGGAAAGCTCTACATGACCAATCAATCAGGACTCACCACCGTCGTAGAACCGGGCCGGGGATATTTGGAGATGGCGCAGAACCAAACTCTTGGTGAAACGATGGCGTCGATGGCGGTCTCTGGCGAATCATTGCTCTTGAGAACCGATCCTGTTCTCTATTGCATTCGAAAGAACGAATAGGCCTGCTACAACGCCAAAGATGATTGGAAAGAACTACACGGGCGAGCTCTCTTTCGCCGTCTGAGCAATACTGCATCACAAGCTCCGTCGCCTTATCAAGATCGCGACTAGAATTTCGAAACAAACCAACAAACTACTCGTTGGTTCTGGTATGGAATCAAACAGGCTACCGGCGACCCCAGCTGGGCCACTTAAGTCCGCCATACCTGCGTCGAGAATCGCATTCAAGAACGGATCGGATCCTGGAGCCAACGTGCCACCCCGATTCTCGATGCTAAAGACCACAAGATTTGCACACTGCCCACGTTTCGGCGATAGTCAATCGCTAAACGAGCTGTCCAATAAGCATTTTATCGAGCGCTCGAAGCGCGATATTCCATGCTGGCCGTGTTTGCAAATAGGATGTGGTGCCATGCGCCGTCGCCGTCGACGCGCGCAACTTGA
>JANPLJ010001179.1:0-1944 GCA_031426475.1 Pirellulaceae bacterium
TCATTGTAAGAATTAAGCGAAAATAATAGTATCCAAGCATGACGACGAACCAGCCGATCCAATCAATCAGCGATGCAAAATTGCCATTGTTTTTAGGGATCGACGTTGGCGGAACCAGTATCAAGTTGGGGCTAGTCGACGATCTAGGCCAAACCCTTGGATATACGTCGATTACGACGGACGAACCACGTGGCCCTGCGGACGCGATGCAGCGAACGGCCCAAGCGGCGAAGAAGATGCTCGAAGGGGTTGGCGTTTCGCTTTCTCAAATCGCCCGAGTCGGATTGGGGACGCCTGGAAGTCAAGATATCCCGCGCGGCATGCTGATCGCACCCCCGAATCATCCTCATTGGCACAATTTCCCGATTGTCGAATGTCTCGAAAAGGCGATTGGCCTACCCGTTTCCTTTGCGAACGATGCCAATGCGGCCGGTTGGGGAGAGTTTTGGGTTGGTACTGGAGCGAAAGATTCCAGCATGATCCTGCTCACTTTGGGCACTGGAGTCGGGGGCGGGATTATCATCGATAACCAATTGGTCGTTGGTCAAAACAGCTTCGGTGGTGAATGCGGGCACTTGATTATTGATTCTCGTCCCGATGCTCGGCTTTGTGTTTGGGGAGGCGGTCGCGGGCATCTCGAAGCGTACGCCAGTGCGAGCGCCGTCGCTCAACGCGCCAAGGAAGAATTGACTGCCGGCGCCAAAAGTAGTCTTTCGTCTGATATCGAAGCGGTTACTGCCAAACGCATTTTTGAAGCGGCAGTCGAAGGTGATGCGTTTGCCGTGGAAATTATCGATTCAACGGCAGATTATTTAGCGCTCGGCATCACGGCCATGGTCCATATGATCGATCCTGGGCTGGTTGTCTTGGGAGGAGCGATGAATTTCGGTGGTCATGCGTCTCCGATTGGACGCCACTTTCTCGAACGAGTTCGCTCGACGTTTCGCTCTCGCAGCTTCGAGTATGTTGCGGCGGGAACAAAAATTGATTTTGCATCGCTAGGTGGCGATGCTGGTTATCTCGGCGCCGCCGGAATCTCGCGGGCCGAACATCTTCTCCATAAAAAAAACGGATCCGCTAGCTGAGTATGGCTGATATCCCGCTTTCCAATATCCGCAATTTTTGCATCATCGCTCATATCGATCACGGCAAGAGCACGTTGGCCGATCGTCTATTGGAGCGAACCGGCACGGTTGAGCTTCGCAAGATGAAGGCGCAATTGCTCGACGCCATGGACTTGGAACGTGAACGTGGCATCACGATCAAGGCCAAGGCGGTGACGCTGCGTTATGTCTTCAAAGGCGAGGAGTATGAATTGAACTTGATCGACACGCCCGGTCACGTCGACTTTCAATATGAAGTGTCGCGGTCCCTGTCGTGCTGCGAGGGTGCTCTGCTTTTAGTCGATTCATTCCAAGGAGTCGAAGCGCAGACTGTCGCCAATGCCTATGCGGCCATGGATCATCATTTAAAGATCATTCCGGTCATTAACAAAATTGACCTGCAACATGCGCGTGTCGACGAAGTCACCGAGGAGATGGAGCAGATTCTCGGAATCGATCCTGACGAAATTGTAAAATGCAGTGGAAAAGCCGGGATCGGAATCGAGGAACTCTTAGAAGCGATCGTGACTCGCATTCCAGCTCCATCGGGAGTCGCCAATGCACCTCTTAAAGCGATGGTTTTTGATTCACACTACGACGACTACCGTGGAGCGATTACCTACGTCCGATTGATACAGGGGTCGATTGAAAAAGGCCAGAAAATCCGATTCATTCGTAGCGGAAAGACCCATGAATGCCTCGAGCTCGGGCACTTTGTTCCGGAACGCAAACCATCGCATCGACTCCAAGCGGGGCAAGTCGGCTACTTGATATGCAATATTAAATCACTCAAAGATGTGCATGTCGGTGACACCGTGGCTCATGCAAATGACGTTGAGGC
>JANPLJ010001180.1:0-1680 GCA_031426475.1 Pirellulaceae bacterium
TCTGGATCGGCAGGTTCTCCATCTGCCAGTTCATAGGCTTGATTGGCAACGAATGACGGTGGTGGAAAAAATGATCCTGCTTCGCCCGATCCAGATTGAGCTTGACGGGCCAAATAATTGACAACCACCAATACATCAACCGGAGCGAGGGTTCGATCGCCATTGACATCGATCAAGAGGGTAGTCGGCACAGCAGAACCGACGAGTTCGGTTGATCCGTACGTCGCGAGAGCATTGATAACAATCAATACGTCGACAGGTGCCACCACCCCGTCGTCATTGACGTCGAACTTCAATCGCGGATTTTGCCAAGGGCTGCCAGTCCAGTGGAAACCAAAATCGACGTGATTTGTTGCTTGCCCACCAACGACCAACGCACTTTGCGTCCCAGACACAGGTGAAGTTGCGACAAAGCCTGGTGGTGGGGTGACTTTAATGTTGTATGCGCCCGGCAAAAGTCCCGGCAAGCTATACTCGCCCGCATTACCCGTGGTGGTTTGACTTGCCGCACCGTAACGAAGATTATCGATGCCGATACGTGTGTAAAGATGGCCTTTGACAACTACGTAAGCGATATCGAAAGACGCGCGATTCAGGATGAGTGTCGTCTTTTGACCGTTTGCGAGAGCCGAGGATCCAACGCGTTCGAGCAACTGGCCGGTCGAAGAGTAGGCCTCGAGTCGCGCGTAACTATCAGCGTCGAGTCCGAAAACATCGACTGAGACAGAGGCTTGAGGATTCGTAAAGCGAGCTTCAAGATTCTGCTCGTCGTCGAGCCAACCTTCGAAAAAGCTCGAACTGGAGGGCAATCGCGGGACAAAGACGTTTGTACCTGTTGTTGCACGACTATCGGTCTTGACCGCTAGTCTTCCATCAGCGTTCGTACCGACCGCTCTGAGTGTGACGTCCGGATAGGCGGTTGCTGATACGACTCCGAGCGGCAGCACGTCGGGCTCAACCTTCGTTTGAAGATCGGTGAAGACTCCAGATCCGTCGACAATTTGTACCGTCCAGCCTTTGAGACCGAGCTCATTGGGCTGGCGTTGCCCATCGTTCGTAGTATCCGACCAAACAAAACCATTGAGACCGATTGTCGGAGTTGCATCAAAGCCAGCTAGACTTCCTTGGAATACGCCACTTGTAATACCTATCCTCGGGTCGATGGCCCGTATTTCGATCGTCCCCGTCGTTCCCGATGGAATCGGAATACGAAGATCGAGGTTCGTTTGGTAAGCGTTTGGTGTAACAATCGTTGTCCACGAAGCTGCACCATTGAGACGGTACTCTACGCGACCGATTTTGTTGAGAGTGATATCGCTTTGTAGACCAGAACTATTTCGATTCGGCAACGCTTTGGCCTTTGCCGAACCAACGAAACGATATTCGCCACTTGTAGGGTCGAAGCGTCCCGTACCGTTCAATTCAAGCGGTACATCCAAAACATCGAAGATGCCGTCGCCGTCGGAATCTTGCCAACCGAGTTGCGAGAGAGTTACCTGAGGCGATACCAGAGAACCATAAGCAGCCTCGAGCGTTGCCCCCGCTGACATTATGCTCACTTGTTGTTGAAAGCCTGGCGTAGGATTGAGGTCGACGGCATTGAGATTCTGAGAATCATAGTATCCACGTCGTTGGTAATAGTTGGCCCCCCCCGGATATTCGTCTCGCGCCCAAAACATG
>JANPLJ010001181.1:0-1980 GCA_031426475.1 Pirellulaceae bacterium
CGCTCGCCCCGCCCCTGTTGTGGGTAGTCTTTGCGTAATGGAAACGAAGCGAACTCATCAGGCAACAGAAGTCGCTTAAAGTTCGGGTGCCCTTCGAATTCGATTCCGTACATATCGTAGACTTCTCGCTCCAACCAATCCGCGCCGAACCAGACCTGAGTCGCAGATGGCAGCTTTAGGTCCGGCTCGTTCAAAAATGTCTTCACCACGACACGTTCGCCCGACTCGATATTCAACAGGATATAGACCACTTCGAACCGATCGGTTGCGCCGGCCAGCTCAAGATGATCGACGCATGTCAGATCCGTCAGCTGGTTGAAGCCACCATGGTCTCTCAAGCAAAACAAGACGTCTAGGATCGAAGAGGATTGAATTTTGACGCGAGTCTGTTCGCGAAACTCGGACCATTCGGCTTCGATCCGTGGCAGTTTTGTTGCAAGCAACTCTTGGGCAGTGGAGGACATGTCGATTGACTAGTGGATGGGATCGTAAGTGGGGGATTCAAGCTTCAAACCGTTGCGTTCGCGAATGCGAACCAATTCGTCTTCATCAAAACGAGTGGGACCCTCTGCGGTATCTCGCAGCTTGAATTCGCGAGCGTTGTAAGTCCCTCCCGCTTGGATCATCTCTTGCAAATCGATGATCGAGCGGATGAGCTGTTCGGGACGGGGTGGGCAACCAGGCACGTAGACGTCCACTGGAATAAAGCGGTCGATTCCTTGCACGACGGCATACGTATCGAAGACGCCCCCCGAGCAGGCACAAGCACCCATCGAGATGCACCACTTTGGTTCTGGCATCTGAAGCCATATACGCTGCATCACGGGTAACATCTTCATCACCACTCGACCAGCCACGATCATCAAGTCGCATTGTCGTGGCGAAAATCGCATCACTTCGCTGCCGAATCTTGAAAGATCATGTCGCGACGCAGCTGCCGACATCAGTTCGATACCACAGCACGCCGTCGCAAACGGCATCGGCCATAAACTATTGGCACGAGCCCATGAGGCCGCCGCATCGAGCTTTGTGAGAAATACATTATCGCCAAGTTGTTTTTTTACTTCCGACGCCATTCAAAAACCTCTTTCTTTAACGCAACCACGTACGCTAAACCGAGGGTCACGAGCAAAGTCAACATAACCCATAGAACTGGAAATCGATAATCGACGGGTATGCCGTCGGGATTGTTCAACGCTACAGCCCATGGATAGAGAAACAAAAGCTCCACATCGAAGACTAAAAAAAGAATAGCCATCAAGTAAAATTTGATGTCCAGCGGCTTGCGAACATCTCCAATCGGATCCATCCCCGACTCGTAAGGCATGTCCTTGACGATCGTAGGGCGGCGCGGAGCGACGAGATGCGGGAGAACTAGGGAGACAGCGGCAAACCCAATGACGGCGATCAAATAAATGAAAATAGGCAAGTATGCCGCCACGTTCGCATCCCATCGTACGAGGAAGATTTCAGTTCGCTTTCTTGGACAACGAACTCAACTGCCGCATTGTAGGCATTCGCTTCGATTTGTCATCACCATCTCGGTGATACGCATCTCTCGAATACCATTGTCGAGGGCGGATAAGACGATATCGGCTCAGAAAAGTTTCGGCTGCCAACGTCTCCACGTCGCGGCTGTAGCCGTTATGACGCTACGAAGGACGGAATCGTGGCCCTCCTTTTTCAACCGTTACAAAGCGACTTGCAGTCAGGAATTTTGTGGCGCCGTCTGTCGTTCTCGCACATCCTTGCCGCCAAAGGTTTTGCTGTCGATGCTCTCGATTCGCGACCGAGGAAGGCTAGCGTGACTGTCCCAAATCTAGTTTGTTGATGCCACTCAGCTTGTCTGAGTGGTGAAGCGTTTGGCAACCAGAATCTAAATCTCCCCCAAACTTCCCCAACATCCTCAAACTGCTGCCGTAGGCAGCAGTTTGAGGATGTTGGGAGTCATGTACGAGCCATTTTCTGGTTGCCAAACAT
>JANPLJ010001182.1:0-3936 GCA_031426475.1 Pirellulaceae bacterium
GGACAAGAGACTCGTATCCTTCGGCCATGATGCGCAGGCTCTTTGGTGACAGCGATTCGGCTAATCCCAATTGTTGGAGCATACGTTTCCATTGCGATCTTGCCGACTTCAAGGCCTCGGCTGCGGAATGCCCTTGTTTGCGAGCGGATTGATATCGCTGATGGGCCGCTTGATGATTGTGAGCAATCGGCAGCAACGCCTCCATCTGGCTCAATTCATACTCGGCTTCTTTGAGTCGCTGTTCAAGCGAACCGCTATGTTCAGGAAGCAGCTTGAGCATTTCATCGCGTTCGAGCTGTGTCTTTCGAATTTGCTGCGTCAAGCCTTCGAGTTGGCTCTCGCAATCGCCGAGTTCGCCTTCGATGCCGCGTTCATCGTACTGACGAAGCATGAATCCGAAAATGATGGAGGCTATTCCGATGAAAAAATAGGTGAGTCCTGAACTCTGTGTTCCAGGGAAAACAATATTGAGTATTCGGAACAAACCGAAGATAAATGCAAAGCCACCGCCTACGAAAAGGAAATGTTGCAGGAAGGCTTGCTGTAACGGCAAGGCTTCCTGACTGGCTAGCTCGACCGCTTCGCCGTCAAGCAGTTTTCGATGCTTGACCAGTTTCTCAAGTCGCTCCTCGAGATTTTCTTGCTGCCGCAGCGAACTGATCAATTCGTTTTGCTTCGCGATCGCCTGGTGCAGGTCGTCTTGTTGCCGAAGCGCTAGAAACTCCTCGATCTGACCGCCAAGTCGATCAACTTCTTTCTTGTCATTCGCAGCATGCTCCTTGGCTTGCTTCAAGCGTGTCGATTGAACGCGAACCTCGCGAGCTGGTCCAGCGAGCTGGGAGATTGCTTGTCCTGAAAGATCTGGGATGCTCGCCAATCGTTTGTCGTTGAGCAGCAACGTTTGATCTTCTTCGCTCAAGCCAAGTCTTTTGGCATCTTCGACCAATTGTTCGGTGGTGTTTTGGACCTGCGATTCCAACTGCATGATCTGCTTTTGCAGCGCGCCGATCCATGGACTTTGTTCGGCGGCGGCTTCGATCTTGGGCGCTAAGCCGAGAATGCCTTTGCGAAGCGGAAGGCTGCGAGCCTTTTCGCGTAGGTTGCGACGCTGTTGCTTGATTTCCTGAAGCGAGAGTTTCCGCTCATCCAGCGCCGTTTGCAACCGATTCAATCGTTCGCGTGCATCGTCGGGAACGTCCGTTCGAGCGGCAAGCTCGCGAACCGCAATTTTCAATCGATCGCGTTCCTGCCAAGGTTGCCGAACTTGAATCGCTGTCTCGATGATCTTCGATTCCAAAGCCGCCTGTTCGCCACGCTGTTTAAGATCTTCGATTTCATCGCGTTGCGATTTCTGAAGAGCTGCCAATTCTGACCAACGGCGACCACGATTCGTCAGTTGCTCCAACTCATCTCGCAATTTTTCCCGTCGAACCAGAATCGATTGAATCTGGCCAACTTCCGGAGTTGGGCCCGCGATCTGTGTGCGAGCCGCGCGGAGCTGTCGCATGACATCGACCAATGAAACACGATCGAGTCCACTGGATAGTTTATAGAGTTCATCCGCTGCCGTGGTGTCGTCGAGTGTACTAAGCTCTTGTAGCTCTCGTAGACCGATCGCAAAGACGTTCGTGAAGATCGATTCGTCGATACTTCCCAACAAAGTTGTCAAGCGATGCTGGCCTTGCGCCACGCCATCGCTACTGCTCACGACTACTTGACCAATCAAGCTCGGGTCGTCGATCTGGGTTCGGCGAGTAATCTCGTAGCCACCGCCAGGTCCAGTCACCCGCATCGCGCCGCCAGGCTTGCCTCCAAAGACGGGAGGCAAGTAACGTTGACGTCGTTCCGGAGTAAATCCATAGAACATCGTCCGCAGAAACTGCATCAGCGTCGTCTTGCCCGCTTCGTTGGGGCCGTAAAAAACTGTCATTCCATCAGGAAGCGAATCGACGGACAATCCCGACCATACGCCAAAGCCGTCGATTTGAATATCTTTTATTTTCATGACCACTGGTCTCCCGAAGCAACGCCGCCAAAACGGCGAGTACACGACAACAGGTCGACTTTATGACCTCGCAATAAGTCGACTCCGAGCAATGTTGATAAGTCGATCAAGTCATCTGGCCGCCCGGCCTCGATCGGAAGCAACGTCGCTTGCCAAGTAGCGCCACCTGGTGTCTCGTTCTCGACGTACCCAGTCAAACTGATCGGCTTGCTGGTTCCTTTCCGCTGCTCCATTGTAGTTCGCAAGAAGTCTCCGAGGATCGTATCTTCTTCTTGCCATTTTTTGGGAAGCGACTTCGGAGGCAGGACATCGATATCGGTCGACCACGTTGCGGGAGTACTGTATCCGAACTCACGTCGCAACCAAACGATCAACTCTTCGAGCGCCGCTGGCCCTACGACACTGGCATTCTCCAAGTCCATCTGGACATGCCAGCGAACTAAGGTGTGCCGGCCGTTGGCTTCCGATTGCAGTCGATTGATTCGCTTCGTCATCAATTGCCGAATGTCGCGACCAATTGCCATGTCGTCTGCGTCGATCGTTTCATCGCTGTATCGAAAAAAGTCGAGATCGATCGAGTGGACTTGCGTCTTTCGATCGCTGCCTACCTCGACCAGATAGCATCCGTGGGCTCCAGGCTCGTCCATCGAACGCCCTTGAGGCGAACCACAGTAACGCATCTGCTGGCCTTCATCGCGAAGTACCCGGCGGTCGTGATGACCGCCAAGCGCCCAGTAGTCAAGCCGTTCACTGGAAAGCGCTTCCGAATCGGTCTCGCCAACACCGACCGCAATACGATAGTTATCATCGATATCGTGATGATACTCGGCTGCCCGGATCGACTGCCGACCGTCGCTAGAACGTCCGAGAATCGTCGCAATCGGCGAACCGTTCCGACGATGAATGACCGGTTCAATACGCTTCGGGAAACGATAAACGTTGGCTGGCAATGAAACCGCCTCGGGCCATCGATCCAAGTCGTCCGCCACGCCGCCGGCCCAGTAGACTTGGATGCCTCGCTCGCGAAGCATTTCGAATTGATCGAGCAAAAATGCGGGGCCACACGCTCCCGAAGAGATCGGGTTCAGTAAATCGCCGCAAAGAACAACAAAGTCGACGTTCTCAACCACCGCGTGCTCGAAGACCGCTTCAGCGGCTTTCCATGGCGCTTCGACTAAAGCAGGGCGCAAATGATCGGGCAGGTCCGGCAGGTCGTGCATCGGACGCTCGAGGTGAAAATCGCTGGCATGTAAAAACCGAAAGGATTCCATTCCCATATCCGATCAACCTCCCAAAAAAATAGCTAGATTGGATTGGAGAAGGCAGTCTAGTGTAAATGGTGAGGCTGTGCCAATGTCGATTTTCGATTCGCCAGCATTTGGTGGGCATTTCGCCGACAACCCTTGGAGGCTGTCCCACTTTCCCATCAATGAAATGACTGGACGAAACCGGAGGACGAGGCTCCTACCGAGTCAAACATCGCAAATCGCATGAGATCCAAGCGTGGCTACGCAGGAGCGTCGCCGCGTCGCCCTCCCGATTGCGGCCTCGGTAACAGTAATGCGTTTCAGTCCAAATGCTAGCAATAGTCCGTTATCGAGAATATCGAGACTTGGCCTGCAATTTCTCGATAATCGCGTTGAGCCCGAATACTGGAGCTTGGCACGTTGTACCTTGACATAGATAGAGGACTGCGTCCTGCGAGCCAATGAGACTTCGATTTACCAGCCATGATTGGATGGACGGATGGATTTTCAACGCGTGAATTCCCTGGCTATCAACAACGACAACGAGAAGCTTCACATTTGGCGCAAAAATCGATTTTAGAAGCGTCCGAACCTTGTCAGCTTGATGCGTCGAATCGCGGACCAGGACAACCCACGTTTCGTTAGCGCCCATCGCTTCCTCAAGAGCGAGGCTCATTTGACCAG
>JANPLJ010001183.1:0-4540 GCA_031426475.1 Pirellulaceae bacterium
TCTAAAGACTCGCGTATAGATGTCGGATTGGTGGTGTTCTGTGAGAAGCGTCAACTTAGGCCTCTGTAACCTCGAACAGTTCCGCCGTATTCAAGATCGCCCTTGGGCGGCATTTCGGTGCCAAGGGATTAGGTGGAACAACGATCTCAATGCTCCGATAACACTTACCATCGCTTTGGCTCATCACATGGATACGAGAACCGGGAATATCGACGACCCAATATTCCGCAACTCCACTTTCTGCGTAGAGATCAGCTTTCTCTTGTAAGTCAGCCGCTAGACTGCTATCGGATACTTCGATCAGCAGTAGTACGTCAGATGCCGTGGGACGCGTGCGACCATAGCGACGCGGCTTAAGCCACAAAACGTCCGGCTCTGGTCGATTGTCGTCGCAGACAAATCCGCATTGAACGCTGATACTCGCCTCTTTCGCAGTGGTGTTGTCAGTCGACCACCGGGTTAGGTAAACGATGTAATCGTTATGGATTGGGCCTGCAGGATTCATAAAGCGCAACTCCCCTCGGATGAGTTCAATTTTGCGAGGCCCGATCGCATCAAACGCTCCACGCTCTACCATCGAATCAAATTCGGCGCCGGTCAATCTGTTTGCCACACTCATTCTGTTGTCTCCAATTCACGGAGTGATTCGTGCAACGATAACTAAAAAATCTATTATAGCCAGAGCAACGGTTCTGTTGTCAAACAGGAGGGAATCGCAGGAGTGCTATCTGAACACGGCCCCAATGCCACAACAGAGTCTCAATCTATCGCGGTACGCAATCTTCCCAGCGACCTTTAGCTTTGAGCAAGCGTTCGATTAGTTCACGAATGGCACCGTGGCCGCCGGGGGTGGTGAGGACCCATTTTGCGGTCGAGCGAACTTCGGCGACGGCATCGGATACGGCGACGCCCAATCCGACTTCGAGCATGACGGGCAGATCGGGAAGATCGTCGCCGATGTAGCAAACCTCGCTGGGTTGGATGCCTTGTGTTGCAAAGATCTCACGGGCGGCGGCCAGCTTCTCTTCGAATCCTTGTCGCACGATCGAGATCCCGAGCTCAGCGGCACGCAGTTTTACGATTCTAGAGTTTCTGCTCGTCAGAATACCGAACATAAAGCCCGCTTGTTGCCAGAGCTTGATTCCCAGGCCATCACGAACATGAAACGATTTCGTTTCGACGCCAGAATTGTCGATGATGATACTGCCGTCAGTCATCACTCCATCGACGTCCGACAAGATCATGCGAATGTTACGGGCGACTTCAGCATCACGACTTGACAATTTGTGGCCTTCTAAGAAAACAAACGAATGGTAGCTGGGTATGACAAGCTGTCGTTTATACCATTGTTCGGATCGACTTCGCTAGCTGACGCACGTAAAAGATCTTGTGAATCGAGCCATGCAACGACGTCTGTAATATCGATTAGCCCGATCGGTCGATCATCATCCGAGACCACAGGTAGTTCACTGATCTTGCGTTGAGCAAGAATAGCAAGTGCGTCAGACAGTCGAGCTCGAGATCGAATCGCGGAAAACTTGCGTGTCATCACATTCGAAATCGGTTGATCCAACGCAGCATCCTGACGACGTTCAAGGATTTTTGCGAGATCGCTGTCGGTGAATAAGCCGACCAGACGACCAGCCATGTCCACGAGCATGACGGCCCCCGTTCGACGGCCTGGTCGCGCGACACTTACCAACACATCCCGAATCGATGCATCGACGCTTGCGATTCTGCACTCGTCGATGGATCGCATAACTTCATCGACCATTTTAAGTTTCTTCCCGAGTGCTCCTCCTGGATGAAATCGAGCGAAGTCGCTGGCTTGAAAACCGCGTTCGTCGCTTACTACCAATGCGAGTGCATCTCCCATTGCAAGCATTGCCGCAGTGCTCGTCGTTGGCGCAAGATTATGCAAGCAAGCTTCTTGGGTCGCGCCGAGAAGCAATACGACATCGGCTGACTTGCCCAATACGCTTTCAGGGCGCGAAGTAATCGCGATGATCCCGGCGATCGTTGAAGCGAGTTCGGGGAGCAACCTCACGATTTCCTCGGTTTCACCGCTGTTGGAAAGCACGAGAGCGATATCCGATGCCTGAAACCGACCGAGATCGCCATGCAGCGCTTCGGTGGGATGAACGAAATGGGCTGGCGTACCGGTCGAAGCGAAGGTGGCTGCAAGCTTTTGACCAATCAGGCCAGCTTTGCCGATTCCCGTGACAATAATACTCCCCTTCAATTCAAGAAGCATCTCGACCGCAATTAAGAAATCTCTTCCGAGCGGTCCTTCTAGCGCCGTGATCGCTGCTGCCTCTTGATGGAATATCGAACGGGCGCGAGCGAGTCGTCGAGTCTCCACATCGGCTGATTCGGTCGCATTTATTTCGAATTTTTTTGCTAGCATTCCCATCGCTCGTTGGTGCTCCATGCACGGTCGTCACGCCCTGATATCCTTACCACAATGGATCAGATAGTCATGGGATAGCGAATATCGAGATTGGAATCAAGCGAAATGAGTCGTCAGTTGATGCGTGTCAGGAGTCCGGGCAAAGGCTGGTAGCCGTAGTCGTCAGACGTCGTCAGACTTCGGACACGTCGCCGCTGCTTTTTATTTTGCGAGCTTCATCCAAATTCTTACGAATTCGGCTACACAAGACGTTGCACAGTGGTGATAGCGAACGACGAGCTATCGCGTTGTCCAACCGCCGTCGACCATGAGCAGACTTCCCGTGACGTAGCTAGATGCATTGCTAGCAAGGAACATCGCCGCTCCTTGAATTTCCTCGAGTCGTCCCCAGCGATTCAAGGCCGTCGCGCCTAGGATGAACGTCTTCGCTTCTTCGGTGTCCGCAATCGGTTCATTCATTTCGGTCAGAAAGGGACCGGGACAGATCGCGTTGACATTGATTCCATTCGGAGCCAGCTCGAGCGCTAACGCGCGCGTCATTTGGACGACGGCGCCTTTGCTGCTGGCATAGGGAGTACGATTGGCTAGCCCGACAACGCCGAGGGTACTTGCCAGATTAACGATTCGCCCCCAACCGGCTTTCTTCATCGGTGGAACGACGGCTCGCGCCGCTAACCAGGCCCCGGTTACGTTTGTGTTCATGACTTGCTGGAAATCTTCGAGGCTCAGCTGGTCGATCGGGCCACGGATATTGATCCCGGCGTTGTTGATGAGAATATCGATGCGACCGAACGCTTCCAAGCATTCATGAACCATCCTTGCACAATCTGTTTCACTCGTGACGTCGACCGCTCGCCCAATCGCGGAAGTTCCGTACTGCTGCGTGATGGCTTCGGCGGCCGACGACGCTTCATCGGCATGTCGGCTGACCAAAACGAGCCTGGCTCCGGCGGACGCAAGCCCGGCGGCCATGGCAAATCCAAGTCCCTTGGAGCCACCTGTGACAATCGCGACGCGATCATCGAGTCGAAATTGTGAGATCCCTGGCAATGTCGGATTCTTCATAAACGCTATATTACTCCGATTGATTTTATTGGCTTTGAGGTTTGTCAGATGCGATTAGATGGTCGAACTGCATTGATTACGGGGGGGACTCAGGGGGTTGGTGCCGCGATCGCAATCGCATTGGCCCAAGCCGGCGCAAACGTCGTTATACATGGACTGAGGAACGACGACCAGGCGCAGAGAACGCTGGAAACCTGCCGTTCCCAGAAAATCGTCGCCGGTCTCGTTACCGGCGATCTGATGTCGAATACCGACCAAGCCGT
The DNA here is from genome assembly GCA_031426475.1 of Pirellulaceae bacterium. Classification (GTDB taxonomy): domain Bacteria; phylum Planctomycetota; class Planctomycetia; order Pirellulales; family Pirellulaceae; genus JAIYDQ01. The sequence goes on from JANPLJ010001183.1 coordinate 3,739, forward strand.
GCACGAACTTGCAACCGCGGCACTAAAGGTCAGCGCTTCGATCGACTTGCTCGTCAACAATGCCGGCGCTTACATCGACAAACCTTTTCTGGAGATGGACTACGACACGTTTGATCGAACGATGCGTCTGAATGTCGCGTCTGGATACTTCCTAACCCAGTATTTTGCGAAGCGTTGGATCGAAAGGAACATACGAGGCCGGGTGCTCTTTACTGGCAGTATCAACGGACTGCTCTCCGAACCAACTCATACGGCATACGATGCATCGAAAGCGGCGGTGGCAGGTTTGGTCCGATCTCTATGCGCAACCTTGGCACCCTACGGAATTCGTGTGAATTCGATGGCACCTGGGCTCGTTCGCACACCATTGACCAATCAAGTGCTCGACAACAATCCCGCGGCGCTCGAATGGATGAAACTGCACACACCGAACGGAACTGTCCCGGACGCTAACGTTTGTGGTGGAGCAGCCGTGTTTCTGCTGAGCGATCTCGCAGAGCATATTCATGGACAGACACTTTACGTCGACGGTGGCATGAGCGCCTGGCAGCAACCCGATTTGCCAAAACGATCCGAGGTCAAGTAAGGTAAGCGTTCCGTAGGAAAGTCTCGAGCAAGAAAACGATCATTTCGCAATGAAAAAGAAATTAAACGACAAACAACAAATGGGGAGCAAAGCGGGAGATCGCATGGAACGACCACAATCTGGAGAATTTGCGATCGGTTCTATCATTCACTCGCCAACCATTCGAGGAAAGTGGTGCTTTACGATCAGCGTATTCGTAGTCCTTCACCTACTGGC
>JANPLJ010001184.1:0-2154 GCA_031426475.1 Pirellulaceae bacterium
CGAACAGATTACTGGTCGTTAACACTAAGAGTACGGAGTGTCTCTTGGGCTGGGAGGCTGCAATTTCCGAAGTTGATAGTTTCTCGCTTAGCCGTATCGGTTTCGGAAGCATCCAAAACGCGCCGACCGCAATGACGTGCAACAGCACAAACGGAAAGACGAGCCCTGAAACAACAAATCCGCCCGCGAGCCAAAGCCCCAGTCGTTCTGAGCGAATCCAATTCGGAATCAACCAGAAGATAGCGAATAGCAGGTAGACCGCGATCGAAGCGACGATCCACACCACGATGATTACTGGAATGGTATTGGAATTCTGGATTCCGCACTGCCTCATCGAAAGGTCTGCTCCCCCAAAAATCATAGTCATTGCAAGTGAGACGAATAACGGAAGAAGCGGATCGTGCATCGAAAAGCTCACCTGCGAAATCGAACTCTTGAGCGATTCCAGGGGCTCCACAACTTGCAATGCGCCTTGATGGAGAATCGCGATCCAATCGGCAACGCGTTCGACTTCATGAATCTGATGGCTGCTTAGAAAAACCGTCTGACCGGCTGCCGCTCGATCGACCATGCTTTCCAAAAACTGTCGACGTACGACCGGGTCCAGCCCCGACGTCGGCTCGTCCAAGATCAACAACTTCGGTTGAAACGCGGTGGCCAAAGCTAAAGCGACCTTGGCTCGCATCCCTTTGGACAGATCGCGGATTCGAGTTTCCCATGGCAACTGATATTCGGTAGCCGACTTCAGATAGTTTTCCAAAAAGCCAAGCGGATAGAATCCCGCGGCAAAGGCTCCGACGTCTTGAACAGTCATCCACTCGTAAAATGCCGGAGCATCGGCAACATAACCTACTGCCCGGCGGATCTCCATCGATTGTCGATGTGGATCCATCCCCAGGACGCGTATCTTGCCCGCGCTGACGCGATGGTATCCGAGCATCGAACGTATCAACGTCGATTTGCCCGCTCCATTCTCGCCCAACAGCGCAAAGACGCTTCCTTCAGGAACCGTGAAACTAACATCTTTGAGCACCGCCTTCCTGCCGAAGGCTTTATGGACATGTTCGATTTCAAGAGCGTGGTTCATGAGTGGCCTTTCTTAGACGATGACGAGATGGCCTGGCTGACGGCTTTTTCGAACATTTGTCGCAGCGGGTCGGGATCCAGGCCCGATAGAATGGCTTCGCGGACAAGCCCTTCAAGGCGTTCGCGAAGTTGGATTTGCCGGTCGCTGACACAGCGTTTTCTTGCTCCCGTGCATACGACCATCCCCCGGCCACGCAGCGGTTCGATGACCTCTTCGTTTTGCAGGTCCAAGTAGGCGCGTTGGACCGTGTTGGGGTTGATAGCTGCCGACTTGGCTAGCTCCCGGACGCTCGGAATCAATTGCCCCGGAATCAGCGTCCCTTCAGCGACTGCATACTTGACTTGCCGAGCGATCTGCTCGTAAATCGGAACGCCATTGTCTGGATCAATTCGGAATTGCAACTTGACAGTCCCCCACAAAGCCACCGTGTCTTGGTGTGTTGGTTATACCATACACCAGTACGCGATACGTGTCAAGAGTTTTTCCCAAGTTCCCGTGGGGCAGCGACTCCGTTCGCTGACAACATCCCCGCGAGCGGACGAGGCCGTCTCGCTTTTTAGTAGGCCGGAACAAGTCGCTAACAAACTTGAATGTTGAATAAAACGTTGGCGACGCCGTTCCGGCAGAACCGAGGTTTCCGATTGCCGGAACAGCGCAGCCAATCTTTCTCAAATTGACGAACTCAATTAGCTGCTTGTTCCGGCCTACGGTAGTCTCGAAAGCGAGACGGCCTCGGAGTCGCGGGGCCACGAACGGCTCACAGCGTGTGCTCCGTTACGACGGAACGGCGCTCAGACTAACTCGCCGGCTCGCCGGATCTGCGACGTCGATACGTACCCGGACCCTGGCCCCGTTTTCGATTTTGAGAAGCTTCGATGCTCGAGCGCGAATGGCGGAATCGAAGGTTTGCACGACACCGTTCTCCGCATCGACAACCTCGGCCTCGAGTATCTCGCCGACTCGATGCTGAAGCGAGACTGCTTCAAGAAGGTCGATGACCGCGCGATCCACGTTCGAGGCTCGACCTTCGCAACGCTCCATGACAACAGGCAATTTCGCAATTTTGT
>JANPLJ010001185.1:0-3139 GCA_031426475.1 Pirellulaceae bacterium
TACAGCGTCGTCGTCGTATTCGCATCGATCGGTGGTGTAGTCACGGCAGATCTGAGGACGGGTCTGGTAAATGCCACAGCGATTGTCAGACTGGAGATGCTTGCAGACCGTATGCACCAGTAGATACCACGTGTCGTCTTCAACGAACATCGAAGCCCGATCGTGCAGCAAATACCAACGGATAAAGTCGAAATCGGCATGCTCAGTCGGTGATTCAATCGGCAACGCAAAATAGCGGCAGCAACGCGCGGTACAGTAGTCGCACAAGCAGTCTCCAGATGGGACTTCGTCGCGTAGCGGCTTACGATCTTGGATTGTCTTCAATGGGGGGGCAAAGGTGATAGTAGCCATTTTGTACTTTTCGTCTCTCTCACAATCGATGTTCGTCGACACTTGTAAACGTCCGAATCCATCCACGCCGATTCGTCCGAAGTCTGACGACTTCGGTTACAAGCGGTTTTGCCCAATTCTAAATTGAAAAAGCCCTAGCAGGTTACCAAACCTTCGGTACGATGGCTAGCCTTTGGGGATTTGCTTTTGGACGAGGTGTGCCTTGGAAATTGTTGTTACAGCGGTTGGTCCCGACAATGTCGGGTTAGCCGATCCCATCATCCACGATTTGACTAGCCGCGGAGCCAATATCGGTGAGATTCAGATGTACAACCATGACGATGCGGCTGTATTTGCAATGCTATGCCGTGTTCATGTCTCCGCATCCCAGCTCGGTCCGATCAAGGAAGCGATGGCAGGTATTGGACAGCGAAAACAGCTTGAGGTTCGGGTCTGGAGTCCTGAAGAACGCCAGGCACGACCACGACTTGCAATCTGCACGACATTTCTAGAAGCGCCAGCACGAGCTGTTTTGCAATCGATTCGAGACGGAAAGATGGTTGCCGAACCGGCTGTCCTGATCGGAAATCGCGAAAAATGTCAGGGGCTAGCTGCTGAATTTGGGATTCCATGGGAATTTATCGGACGCGAAGATGGTTCGGCAGATGATGCGTTAATGTGCGATTTGCTCGACCGCTACGAAATCGACTATGTGATTCTTGGTCGCTACATGCGCGTCCTGCCACCCGATACGTGCTGGAAGTTCGCGGGCGGGCGAATTATCAACCTGCATCATGGACTTCTCCCCAGCTTCCCTGGCTTGCGGCCTTATCACGATGCCTATGCCGCACGCATGCTAACATTTGGTGCGACGTGCCATTTCATTGTTCCCGAACTGGATGCGGGAAATCAAACGATTCATCAATCGACATTCGCTGTTCCTCCAGGCACGAAACTGGAAGACGTGATTCGAAAGGGACAAGAAATGAACGAACCAGAGTGTCTCGTTGAAGGCGTTCGACGCGTCGTCGCGCGCGAAGTCCAACTCCACTTTCACCGCGTTATCGCGACCACCAAAGCAAGATGAAGGAACCTATGAAACTTTCAAAAAATCTCGCTGTCCATCGTCACGCTCGCCCGCAGTTTTCGAATGGGATTCTCGGAAGCAGCCTCGATCTCTCGTCGTTTTTCAGATTGTGGAGTTGGATCGCGATTAGCTTGATAACAAGTTCCACACTCGTCGCTCAAGAATTTCCCGCGGATAGCCCGCCCGCATCGCTGAAAATTGCGACATGGAATCTCGAGTGGTTTTTCGATGCCAATCCCGGTGACAATCGCAGTAAGATCGCGAAAGAAGAAGCCGCCCCAAACGAAGCCGCTTGGAAATGGAAACGAGATTCCATTGCCACCGCCATCGCCTCGATGAAACCGACGATTATTGCCCTGCAAGAGATCGAAGGAAAAAACGTCCTGCACGAACTCGTTAACCAACTCAAAGATGCACATCAACTGACGTATCGAATCGCTTTCGTTGAAGGTTTTGATGGAAGCACGGAACAGGATGTCGGAATCTTGTACCAGAATGGGTGCGTTGAGTATTCTCGACGCGAGCAGAATACGAAGATGTTCGAAAGCCGAACATTTTATAGTTTGTCAAAGCACTTGTTTGCGAAATTCGAATGGGACGCGAATGGTCGAACAGAAAAACTAACCATAATGAATATGCACTTGCGAGCTGGCGAGGGAGCCATCAAAGAGCGTCAACAACAATCAAAACTCGCTCACTTCATGCTTCGCGAGCAAATCAAGGCTGGTGAAAACATCGTTATGCTCGGCGATATGAACTTGGAAAGCAAAGCTGGAACGCCGATGAAGGACGATGATGGAATCGAAAACTTGTCGGGACGCAGCACACCGACGGCCGACGACGATTTGATCGATCTTCACACGAAATTGCCGGAGAACAAGTCACGGACGCACTTGGTCCTCGATCGCCAGTTTGATCGTATCTTGGTAAGTCCATCCATGATGGAGGATGCCCCGAAGATAAAAGATTGGGTGTTCCAAAAAATCGAAGTGTTTTCCGAGATCGCGATCCGCGGCAAGGACCCCGTCAATGATCATTGGGAGAAACGCTATACCAAACCGATCGAACAACGCGATCTCTCCGACCACTTTCCGGTGATGGCGACGTTTCTATTGAAATAGCCAAGGATTTGTGAGACGTCGAATCGAGTTGCAGAAACGGAAAAATGCCGATCTCATTCCTTATCCCGATCATCATCGCTTTCGATCTACTTGTCGCCGCAACGATCATCAGCTTGCTATTTCGAAGCTCGTGGAAACCGTTGGAAATCCACTTTCCGGCACAAACGCCGAGCGAAACGTCGTATGGACGTAAATTTCAAAGCTTTTCGATCGGTCTAGTGAGCTATGGGTTCTCGATCCATGTCGTAATCGATGACCAATACCTTCATCTCAGTCCCGCTTGGATCGCTAGTCGATTCGGTTTGAGGCCGATCAGTATCCCCTGGGAAGCGATTCAACCGCTCTCGCCGACACTTCCAATCGGGAATACGGCGAAGGTACTGGTTAGAAAGCAAACGATTACTGGCCCCAAATGGTGTTTGGAACTCCTCTATAACAGCCCGCAAACCCCGGTGCAGCAATAACTTGCGGTTTTGAGTCGCATTCTGAAAAGAATGTTGGGAAGGTTCTCACGAACGCATTGCGGAAACAACAGAAATCCACTAAAAATTCTCTTCTTCGGAGTGTAGCGCAGTCTGGCTAGCGCATCTGGTTTGGGACC
>JANPLJ010001186.1:0-2922 GCA_031426475.1 Pirellulaceae bacterium
TCATTGCACTTGTCTCTTGTATCAACGCAGTTGTGGTCACGGCCGGACCGCCCAACATTATCTACCTCATGGTCGATGACATGGGTTGGGGCGATGCCGGGTGCTACGGCCAAAAGCATATTCAAACACCGAACATCGATCGATTCGCGCACGAGGGAACTCGATTCACCGATGTATATGCTGGGGCTTCGGTGTGTGCACCGTCTCGAAGCGTACTGATGACCGGTTTGCATCTTGGGCATACGCGCGTTCGCGGAAATTCAGGGATGGTCGGCGGGATCGGTGAGCAACGTCGAATACCCTTGGAGCCGGAGGATGTAACCGTCGCGATGCTGCTCAAACAGGCGGGCTACGTAACTGGCATGACAGGGAAGTGGGGGCTCGGCGAACCTGACTCGACAGGCATCCCCAACAAGAAAGGGTTCGATGAATGGTTCGGATATCTTAACCAGCAACACGCTCACACCTACTATACCGATTACCTTTGGAAGAATACGGAGCGAGTCACCATCGAGGGGAACTTGAATGGACAAACCAAAGAATACTACATGATTTGTTTGCTGAATGGACGCTCGACTTCGTCAGGAAACACAAGGACCAGCCATTCTTCCTCTTTCTCCCTTGGACGATGCCACACGGTAAATATGTCGTGCCGAGTCTTGAAACGTATGCGGACAAAGACTGGCCAGAAGATTACAAAGTCCACGCCGCGATGGTCACCCGCCTAGACCGCGATTTCGGTCGCCTGCAAGCGCTGCTGAAGGAACTTGGTCTGGACGAAAAAACCATCGTATTCTTTTGTTCGGACAACGGCGGGGTAGAACGACGCGAAGGGGTGCTCGATAGCGTCGGTCCATTTCGCGGTATGAAGACGCAACAGTTCGAAGGAGGACTACGCGTTCCCATGATCGTGCGTTGGCCAGGCGAGGTCACCGCTGGCAAGGTGGACAAATCGCCTTGGTATTTCGCCGATGTTCTGCCGACTCTATGCGAAATTGGAGGCGTCAAAGTCACAGGCAAGATCGATGGTCAAAGCGTCCTGCCGACGTTGTTAGGGAAGAAACAACCGGAACTCGAGAGCCGCATGATGTATTGGGAGCAATACAGCGGTGGTTTTCAGCAAGCGGTCCGCTGGGGGAAATGGAAAGGACACTATATTGCGACCAAAGATCGATTCGAGCTGTATGATTTGAACGTGGATCAAATGGAAGCAAACGACGTCGCATCACAATTCCCGGACATAGCGCAAAAGTTACGTGACTTCATGGCTGCCTCGCACGTGCCGTCACCGAATTGGAACGTGAATGCACCTCCCAAGAACGCGAAGAAGTAGCTCGCCGATGGAGTATAACCCGATGGGCTTGGAGGCTTTCCCATCAATGAAATGACAGGACGAAACGCTCCTGCCGCGTCAAACGTTGCGCATCGCATGAGATCCTGACGTGGCTCCGTTGGAGCGTCGCCCCACCGCTCTAAACATCTTTGCAATTCTAAATGCCAGAAAAAACGGGAGATCGAGGCTCCTGCCGAGAGGCACGTTGAAACTCTAGGCCATCGTCGGGAAATGACACTCGGATGGGATATGCGATTCCAACATTGCTCCGCAGGAGCGTCGCACTCCCGTTTCACTTGCCAAGGAATTGAAAAGATTTCGCGAAAGCCAAATTAAAAGTCCGATGTGATTTTGGAACCGTTCGAATCGGTTTGATCCGATGTGCTTCGATCGGGATGGGGAACGTAGTCGACGAATTGAGTCACGATTTCATCCGCACTGGATGGCCGTTGCGCTCTATAGGTAATCAACTCTTGTCTTGTGGAAGGCGATAGATCCGCAACTACGGTCGTAATGTTATCGGAACCGCCGTGTTCGTTCGCCGCTTGTACAAGGATCTCGCAGGTTGCGATGGGCGTTTCCTGGCGGCTCAGGATCGATTGAATCTCGCGGTCGTCGAGATGCTTATTCAAACCGTCGCTGCAGAGCAATATGCGATCGTCAACGCGTAAGTCAATTTCATGGATATCCGCAACAACGTCGGGCGAGCCTGCTCCGAGGGCATTCCAAAGTACATTCGACCAAGGCGAGCGTTCCGAGAGTTCAGGGCTGAGCAGTCCTTGCGACGTCATCTGATTGGCGAGCGTATGATCGCGTGTCAATTGAATGAGCACGGCATCTCGGAACAAATAGCACCTCGTATCGCCAGCGTGCACGATCCACATCTTGGGCCATACAACGTACGCCAACGTGAAAGTTGTTCCCATTCCTCGGAGACTTTCGCTCGATGTCGACTCTGCCAGGATCGCCTGATGCGACGCGGAAAGTAAATCTTTGAGCGTATCGAGAAATCTTTGCTCGTTGTTTGGAGCGGGGTGCGTCCATCGATCGCTGGATAGAAGGCAACCGACGAAGTAGTTGATCGCCAGTTCGCTGGCACGATTTCCCGCCTGATGCCCACCCATTCCGTCCGCGACGTCGAATAGATGGCTTTGCGACGAACCGTAGAGGAATGAGTTGGGTTGTAGAACGAGACTCGTGGAGCAAAGCCTTAGCGAACGGCAAAGTTCAGCAGCCAAGAAATGGTCCTGGTTTGACTGCCGCTTTTTTCCAATGTCCGTCTTTCCTGCGTATCGAATCGTTTCCGCCAAGATCATACTCGAATGTTGAACCATATTGCTCCTCGTCGTTGCAACCAATCACTCGACGTGAGCCGAATCCCGAATCTTACCTTTTATCTACAGCTGCTTTCGACCTTGACGGCTGCATAAACTGTTCGCTTCGCAATACCAATTTTACACATTTTTCCGGTAGCAACGGTCAAGCTGGAAGCAATGTGCGACCGAATTTCCACAATAAGTCGGTCCCCGATGGTCTCGCCATCGGTCACCCCTTGGACCGACTTTTTCATACAACGTTATGTCGAGCGC
>JANPLJ010001187.1:0-4270 GCA_031426475.1 Pirellulaceae bacterium
ACGCACAGCCAAGGTTATTGTAGCCACGAGAGTTGAAAGGTTGTTTTTGCATGACATCGCTCCAGAACGCCAACTCATTTCGAAATACTTCATTGCGATCATAGGTCATCGCAGCGTACGTAGTGGATATTGCGACGAAACCGACCACCGACATTCCTGGGTGAATGAATCTTCGATAGCTCGACTGCAATCCAGTCTTTTCTAGAAACCAAGACGACAGCTTGACAACGCCGACGACCAGTAGCATAAGAACCGCAGCCAGTGGCAAATACATGCGGCGCTCCGCAATCGGTTCGGATACGATGGGGACGAACGTTGACGTCGGAGCAAGTATTAGAAAGGCCCAGATTCCAAGGAATGACAAACCGCGATGGCGAAACCACGCCCACAGGGTAAGACTTGCTAGAAATGTAAGCAGAACCAAACAAGGAAGCCAAATTCTCAGTTCAACGGTGCTCAGAGTGCCATAGTCTCCGCACATCCCGATCGGCAAGAATACTAAGCTGAGGTAGCGAGCGATCGCCCAAAACTGAGTTGTCATGTATTCGAGAGGAGTATACGAAAGATCAAAACCAATAGAACGACCACGAGGATTCGTCGCCAGCAGTAGTGCGAGAATTCCCCAAGTGGCGGCCAGACTCAAATACAACTGCCATCTTTCCTTGATCAAAATCCCGATGCGAGGCTGGACCACAGCCAGATCAAAAAACAGGACCATGATTGGAGCGACGACCATTACCTCCTTGCATAGCATTCCACTCGCACAACAGCCGATACAGAACACTTGCCATGCGATTCGCGTTGCGTGGCTTTTTGCATCCCAAACGCGGAGAGCCGAATAAAGAGTCGAAAGAAAGAAGAACGCCATCAGTAATTCTGAGCGCTGTGTAACGTAGCTGACCGTTTCGGTTTGTATCGGATGTAGTGCCCAGAGCGAGGAGACAACAAACGCGATCCCCCACGCGAAATCTCGCCATTTCTGACTCCACGCAGATCTCAAGAGGGTTCGGTAAATGAACGTGAAAAGCAAGGTTGTATTGATCAAATGCAGAATCACATTCACAGCGTGATATCCGAAAACATTCAATTGACCTGCCGCATAGTTTAGAGCAAACGACAGATTGACAAGTGGTCGTCCAGCCACTGGTGTGTCACGCGGGCCCCACAACGACTGACGAAGCGGCAAAACAGATCGAATCGATTCGTTTTCAATGATCGACGGGAAATCGTCGAACACGAACTGGCCATTCATCGAGTTGCCGTACGCCACCAAAGTCGCCAACGCGATGGCAAAGTGAAGCGACACTCGCAACAACCAATGCTTCCAAACTTCTCCATTCCACGAATTGCGAACGCTTTCATTGGATTGCGATCGCCCCCCTCGAGTCGAATTCGGTCGCTGTTCTAAACGTGGCATCTTACCTGTGCGAGTTTCAATGGATACTTCGGACGTCAGATGGTGATCTTAAACTAGCAAGAAGACGGACGGTAGAGTCTTCGTTCGTCGTTCTAGCTAGGCTTTGTTTGTAAAGGTCGAATTTAAGGTAGCTACGTTCGCCAGAACGTGGAAATCCCTTTGAAGCACCACGCTCTGGCGAGCGTAGCTACCTGTTTAGAAACAAAGCCTAACTAAGTGTTGGCGTATATCGATGGAAAGTGATAGCATGAGGATAGATAGGGCAATCGACGGTGGGCAATCAGTCTAGAATCAGCCATTCCCGTCGTCGTTTCGAATAGATCATCATGAATCCACACCGAATCCCAGCTCTACTCCTTTTATTGATCGCGTTTGCTACTGCCCGTGCCGAGGAGCCAGATGGCTTTGATCGTCGCGGATTTTACCTCCACGGATCTTGGGTGATGGAGCATCCATTCGCGGTGCGATCGTGGACACGCGATGACATGGCCGGAATGTTTCGACTGCTTCGGCACATCGGATTCAATCATGTCATGCTGTGGCCTACACCAGAAGTCGCACCGATGCCGCTGTCGGATGAGGACTCCGCCACCTTGAGATCATATCGAGGTGTGATTGACGATGCCCACAATGCGGGACTGAAGATATGGTTAACGTATTGTCCGACCGTCATCTCGACGGAGGAAGTTCGCGGTGTCCCGTGGGCAGATCGCAGCCTGTACGCAACAACTCGCGAGGTAAGGCTCATCGATGAAGACACCGAACAGGCATATCTCAAGCATCGAAGTACTGTGTTGCGTTTGTTAGGCAATGCGGACGCCTTTGTCGTGATCGATGGTGATCCTGGGAGCTATACAGGTGCTCCGTTGGAAGAATACCTCCGTATACTTGCGAGTGACCAGCGAGCGGTGCCGGGCTCAGCAATCATTCCATGGATATGGAGTGGGTGGGGACGCTCGTATGAAAACAACCGCTTTTGGGGGACTCCCATCGCACCACTCGTAAGCGAGACATATACGGCGTTGAAGATTGCGATGCCAGCAAACTGGGAAGTGATGCCCGGTCGAAGTCATCGCGAAGACTGGGCCAATGGACGTACCACCATCGCACTTGCCGAGCAAGCGGAAGTGGTTCCTCGCTGTACATTGATGTGCTACGAGATCATCGAGTTCGAACCAACACCACCCGCTTCGGTACTTCAGTTCGATCTGATCCGCAATGTGCTGCGACAGGAAAGTAAGCATGTGGGGATCGCGAAGGGTGTCTTTGGCAACGCGCAACAACCGTTGATGGTGCTTCCCAATCTCTACTTCTTTGCACGCGCAGCCTTTGATCTCCGTTACTTAGATCGCGCTCAAGAGGATGTGCTGGCCGATCTAGCCCGCGAACTAGGCGGGGACCCCAAGGTACTTGGGCTGGCTTGGTCATGCCTGGATCTGCCACTGGAAAAATTGCCTGCCGATCTGGTAGTCAAGGTCCTCGCGCAGAAGCTGACTACCGATTTTGCGAAGTGTATTCCAGGTGGACCGCGACGATATGTCGAAATCCTGGCCGCACAGGTACAGTCGAGGCGCCAACTTCTGCAAGCCGTCGCATATTCTCCCAAGACAGTGGACGAAGCAGCGACCAGACTTGCAGAAGGATCCTCAGCGCTGATTCGCTGGTGGCATCTACATCACTACGTCGGTCGCGGGAAGAAAGGCGACGTGTTCCGATGGGATTACGTGCGATCGTCCGAAGTGAGTCTCCTGCGTGATCTCGCGAAGCTTTGCCGACAGTACGGTGCCTCGCCGTTCGAACAAGCTGCGCTGAGAATCAGCAACGAACGGCTGCTCAGTCAAGATGAAGCGGCTGAGAGGATAAACGAGCTTTCTCCACCGCCAGCTCCCTACCTCAGCTCATCAGACGTCGTTGTCTACACGGCCACTGCAGGCGGTGTGACGGCAAGCATTGCGGCCGCCCTGGAAGGCGCGAACGTTGTGTTGGTAGAACCCGGCCTGCATTTGGGTGAGATGTTGTCGAGTGGCCTCGGGCATTTCGATGGGCCCAGACAAAAGGAAATCATCGGTGGTCTCGCGATCGAAGTCTATCAACGGATCGCGGGCCACTACGGCAAAGATGCAGTGCAGACCGCATTCAGTTTCGAACCGCATGTGGCAGAGCAAGCGTTGAAGAATATGTTGACAGATGCAGGAGTGCGCGTAGCGTTTGGGGAGCGAATCGATTCTGTTACGATGAATGGAGCTCGAATCACATCGATCAAAACGCAAAATGGAGCGACATTTTCAGCAAGTGTCTTCATCGATGCGGGCTACGAGGGCGACCTTATGGCAAAAGCCGGTGTCCGCTACTCGATGGAACTCGGCGGCCGCCGGATGACGGGCGAAACCGAGCTGACGCAACGCAGCCTCGTCGCGGATCGCAAACAAGCCGACAGCATCGGAATGCGTAGCAACAACATCGATATCCCAGGCAACGTAAAGGAACCTTTCCAACCTTGGCAGATTTCCTATCGCGCGATCTTGCCAAAATCCGCCGAATGCGAAAACCTCCTCGTCCCCGTTTGCAACGCGATGAGCACGATTGAAAACGCTAGCTTCCGTATGGAACCCATCTTTATGGTCACCGGTCAAGCGGCAGGCACCGCAGCCGGCCTTGCCGTGAAGGATGGAACAACCGTACAGACCGTCGATGTCTCCAAACTGCAAGCGACATTGCGAGAGCAAGGGCAAATCCTGGAATCGACATCTCATCGCCTTAAGTGATCAAATCCGCAGTACGATTTGAGGCTGCAATCTCCGCTTATCTTCTGCGAACAATCGTGTACCACGCGAACAAATCGCTTTCTAGAGC
>JANPLJ010001188.1:0-3469 GCA_031426475.1 Pirellulaceae bacterium
GGCGTGCAGCCGCCCAAAGGCCGTCTGGCCGGTCGCGGTTTGGTAACGAACAATTTTCATGATTTGCTCCTTTGTTGTCGTTGAGTGTTAGTGTCCTAGTTCGCGGGTCAGCTCTGAAGCTTGACGCAGTTTCTCTTGTACATCCGTCGGAAGGTCGATTCCTTGAACAAGTGCGCGGCGATAGTTGGTCCATTCTCGCTCGCCCGGAAGAAGTACACGTTCGACGCCCGCTGCGGTCGGTGCGGCATGAAGCTCGTCGATTAACCTACGAAGTCGCTGTTGGAAATCGCCGGGTTGTGCCATGGCGGCTATGTCGATGACTGTGAACGAAGCATTGTGCCAAGAGGGGCGACTGGGTTCGTCGAACATCCAACTGCCAACCTGCCAAGTCATGTTTCCGCTGGGCAGAATCGCAGAGAGAATCTCGCACCAAAGTCCGAATCCGTAACCTTTGTGACCTGCCATCGGCGCGAGCGCTGCATGTTGCGGATAGAGCGCCCCGTCGGTTGTCGGTTGCCCATCAGGACCAATCAACCAAGTCGACGGAATCGACTCGCCTCGCTGAATGGCTGCATAGACTTTACCACCTGCCACCGCTGCGGTGGCAATGTCGAGCAAAATCGGATCGCTGTCAGCTACAGGAATCGCATAAGCTAACGGATTGCTGCCGAGGACTGCAGCTCGCGAACCCGGAGCTGCAACGCTTGGAATGTCGTTCCCCGTAACCATCGCGATCAAGCCTTCGCGAGCAGCGAATGCCGCGTAGTATCCTGCGGCTCCGATGTGTCCGATGTTCCTCAGTCCAACATAGGCAATTCCGACCTGTCGCGCTTTTTGAATGGCAGTGCGGATGGCAAACAGACTACCGACTTGCCCGAGCGCCGAATGACCGTCCACGATCGCCCAGCCGGGGCCTTCGCGCTCGATGCATGGTTCTGCATCAGCGTCGTAGCCGCCACCTTGTAGCTTCTTGACGTATCCCGCCAGCAACTTCGTTCCGTGTGTGAAGACACCCATGGCGTCGGTAGTAACGAGCGCCTCGGCGGTCTCTTCTGCATGCTGTTGAGCAAGGCCACAACTTAGAAGTATTTCTGTGACGCGTTGTCGCAAAGCTAAAAAAGGAATCGAGGCCACTAGTTTGCCTCCAAACGAATCTGGTAGTTCAGATTGGTGAGCATGTCGGCAAGTGTCTTGCGATGAGCTTCCGGAAGCGGCTGAATGGGCGGCTGTGGATCACCCCCTGGCGGACCAATCATGTTGAGCGCGGCTTTCATCGTGCTGAACCAGTGCGCTCCCTCGCCCTTCGAGTGATACGCTTGAAATTGCAATCGCATCAGCGGTGCAAGCTTTTGCCATAAGATGCGGGCCTCGGCTAGATTTCCCTCGACAGAAATCAGTTCATACAGTCGTCGAGCAGCACCCGGCACCGTGCTTGGTATCCCCGAAATCCAGCCGTGGGAGCCGTGACACAACCCCTCAAAAGCGGCCGTATCGATCCCCGCATATACAGAGAACTCTCCGCGCGTGGCTTGTAGTAACTGGCACTGTCGATAAGGCTCGGGATGAGACATCTTGACTCCGGCAATCGCACGCTCTTCGAAGAGCTTCAACAAGTGTTCAGTCGTCAGGTCCACCGAAGTTAGAGGAATGTTGTGATAGACAATGATCGGAATCGAGACTGCCTCGGCAACGCGGCGATAGTGGTCCATCACTTGAGCGGGAGTAGGTGCCATGTAGTACGGAGGGACGATGAGAAGCGCATCTGCCCCTGCGGACTCGGCAAACTTCGACAACTGGACCGTGCGGGCGGTGGAGTAGTCGTGAGTCCCAGCAACGACTGGCACTCGCCCAGCAATTGCATCCAGCGCAGCGGCCAGCATCCGCTCGCGGTCCTTACACTCCATCGCCGGAAACTCACCGGAACTACCAAGTGGTGAAATGGCATCAACCCGCTCTGCAATCAGCCAGTCGATGTGCGGTTTCAAACGTTCTAGCCACAAACTTCCATCGGGACGAAAAGGCGTAATCGACGAAGCGCAGACTCCGCGAAACAAAGGTTTTGGCATTGGTAACTCCTCAAAGAAAACAGTTGTGTTCAGGCCAATGGCTTCGTAGTTTCTCGTTAATGGTTAACAAATAGCGTCATGATTTGGCGGATACGGTTCATTTGTATCTCCATCTACGCCTCGGCTTTGCCAACTGTGCTAATCACATTCCTCGTGGAATTAGCACAGATGGCAATGCCGTAGCACAAATAAATCAGTTCACAATATTTGGCAACGGTTCTCCGCGCAAGGCCATGATTGCGATTTTTGCAGCGGTCTCGCGAAGCGTTCTAACGGACTTGGGGCTTGCCGAAGCAATGTGCGAAGCTGTAATCACATTCGACATTAATCGCAGTGGGTTCTGCATTGGCAGCGGCTCTTGTTCAAACACATCCAGCGCGGCGGCTGCGATCTTTCCCGATTGCAAAGCAGCGATAAGTGATCCCGAGTCGATTAGATCGCCTCGCCCCAAATTCACTACGATCGAACCTTGCTTCATGCGACCGAGCGAATCGTCATTGAGCAACTTCTTCGTCTGCGGCGTTGAAGGACAATGTAGAGTCACGATGTCGGATTGAGCCAACAGATCGTCGAGCGACA
The DNA here is from genome assembly GCA_031426475.1 of Pirellulaceae bacterium. Classification (GTDB taxonomy): domain Bacteria; phylum Planctomycetota; class Planctomycetia; order Pirellulales; family Pirellulaceae; genus JAIYDQ01. Next base: position 2,646 of record JANPLJ010001188.1, read on the forward strand.
CCGGATCACACCCCGTGCTCCGCACGACTTCAGGCGGAACGAAGGCATCGAATACCAGCCGACGACACTTGAACGGAGCCAATCGCGAGGCGACCTCACGTCCGATACGACCGAAGCCAACGATGCCCACTACTTGATCGCGAAGCGTTCGTAGTTGATCGAGCGGCGTTGCCATTCCCCACTTTCCATCTCGAACATACAGTGTGTTCGGAACCACTTGTCGAGTCGCACTCAAGATGAATGCCAGAGTGTGATCGGCGACTTCGTCGATGCAGTAATCGGGAACGTTGCAAACGGGAATACCGCGAGCACGGGCCGCACTTAGATCGACGTTATCGACTCCGATGCCATATCGCACGATCACGCGAGCCTTTTGCATCGCCGCAATCACTTCGCCGTTGATCGGTGCAAACTGTGTGATGACTGAATCGGCATCGGCGACGAGTCGCTTTAACGCCTCCACTTGCTTGTCATTGCCGCTCCGCAACTCGCCTCCCGCGGCGCGAATAAGCGACTCTTCGATATCGAGGGAGGGAAATGTATAGTCGGTAATTGAGACGATTGGCATGGAAAGTTCCCTACAATAAACAACATCGCCGGTATTGACGACAATCTGATTGTCAGATAATCTATTCACTCTTGGTTTACCGTGCAATCCCTTTCGAGAGAATTTCGAGATGCAGACTCTACGCCGTCCCAAAGTTCGCGACCAGGTAGCCAACCAGATCCAGCAGTACATCGTCGCGGAGAAGCTTGGCCCGGGTGATCGGCTCCCGACGGAAACCAAGCTTGCTGAGACCTTTGGCATTAGTCGACTGAGTCTT
>JANPLJ010001189.1:0-2368 GCA_031426475.1 Pirellulaceae bacterium
CGCGAGAAGCAGACTTAAGCCTGCATACAGAATTGGGAGCGTTGAGACGTGACGATCCGGTGATTGTGCCGTTCGATACGAACGCGAGTCCGCTTGTCGAAAGACTGGTAACCGATGACCTAGATACGGTAATGCCACCAACGACTTCGAATCGCAAATTGAGTACGCAACAAATCAGTTTGATCAGACAGTGGATCGATGAAGGAGCAAAATGGGGAAAACACTGGGCGTATGAGATCCCCCGCAGGCCCGACGCACCGGCGGCGAAAAATCCGATCGACTATTTCGTCGATGCTCGTTTGGTCGCCGAGGGATTGACGTCTACTCCGATTGCTTCCCGAGAAACTCTGATACGTCGCCTTACGTTTGACATGACTGGTCTGCCACCGACTCTATTCGAGATCGACGCTTTCTTGAACGATCGGTCGGAAAACGCGTTCGAAAACTTGGTCGATCGTCTGTTGCTGTCACCACGCTTCGGTGAACGCATGGCTTGGGACTGGTTAGACGCCTCTCGTTATGCGGACACCAACGGATTCCAAGGTGACCCCGAGCGAACGATGTGGCCTTGGCGAGATTGGGTGGTGAATGCCATCAATGCAAACATGCCATACGATCAATTTACTGTCGAACAGTTAGCTGGCGATCTGCTCTCGAATGCGACTCGCGACCAGCAGATTGCGTCGGGATTCCATCGCAACAACATGCACAATGGCGAAGGAGGCCGAATTCCCGAAGAGACACGCGTCGAAAACGTATTCGATCGAGTTGAAACGACGGCGACGATATGGCTAGCCGTTACGTTTACCTGTTGTCGCTGTCACGATCACAAGTTTGATCCGTTTACCTTAAAAGATTATTACGGATTCTATGACATCTTTAACCAAATGTCGGAAACGGGCCAAGGACGTGGCGGCCAAGCTGCTCCGATCGTTGATTTTTCTACCCCAGAAGAGCAACAATTGGTCAAGGACACAACGAAACATCACGCCAGCGTAGTCAAAGAAGTGGAAGCCTTTGAGCTGGTCAAGTTCCCGAGAGCCGAGGGAGCTCCGCTGACCGAATCGGTTGCGAAAGATCTACCTGGAAATCTGCCTACAACGTTAGCCAGGGTCAAACCCAAAGACCGACGACTCGACGCTATTCTGGAGGCCGTCGCTTACTTTGAGACCGATGGTGACGACCCCGAGTATGTGAAGGTCTTGAAAAAGCTTTTGACCGCTGTTCGACAACGCGACGCCGCCGTAAATAGCATCACCAAAGTGATGATCATGGACCAGATTGAACAGCCTCGCGATACGTTCATTCTCAGCAAAGGCGCCTACGACAAACCAACGGAAGTAAAAGTCGTTGCGGCGATGCCAGCAAGTCTCGTTTCGGATTCGCAGTCGTCGATTTCCACGTCGCGAGCAACGCGTCTCGATCTTGCGAGATGGTTGGTGTCAGCGAGCAACCCGCTGACTGCCCGGGTTACGGTCAATCGACTTTGGCAGATGTTCTTCGGTGTGGGGCTCGTAAAAACCGCAGAGGATTTTGGCGTACAAAGCGAGAGGCCGTCGCACCCCGAATTGCTCGACTGGTTAGCTGTCGAGTTTGTCGAAAGCGACTGGGACGTCAAAGCGATGTGTAAATTGATCGTGATGAGTGCAGCCTACCAACGATCATCGCTTCACACTCCTGAACTGATTGAGAAGGATCCCGAAAATCGATTGCTGGCACGCGGCCCACGATATAGACTTCCCTCGTGGATGATTCGAGATGCCGCGTTGGCATCGAGCGGACTTCTTGTCGAGAAACTCGGTGGTCCTTCGGTGCGACCTTATCAACCAGAAGGCATCTGGGAAGAAGCGACTTTCGGAAAGAAGAGATACGAGCAAGATCACGGTGAAGCTCTCTATCGTCGCACCCTTTATGTCTTTTGGCGACGTATTGTTGGTCCGACGATGCTGTTCGACAATGCGGCGCGTCAAATCTGTACTGTGAAAAACTTTCGAACCAATACACCATTGCATGCATTAACAACGCTCAATGATATTGGCTACGTCGAAGCGGCGCGTGCTCTGGCACAGCGCGTTTTGCTCGAATCCAATGTCGACAAAATCCGCACGGAAACCGCATTTCGGATGGTAACATCACGGCGTCCCTCCAATGACGAGATGAACATCTTGCTCGGTCGACTAAAGAGATTAAAGCAACAGTACGCGATCGATCGAGACGCAGCGTTTCAATTGCTATCCGTAGGCGAATCGAAACGCGACGAAGCTTTGGATGCAGTTGAATTCGCGGCATATACTGGGCTATGCTCGCTTATGTTGAACCTCGATGAAGCGATCTCGAAGGAGTAGAACATGGATCTCCACGGCGAACA
>JANPLJ010001190.1:0-12507 GCA_031426475.1 Pirellulaceae bacterium
ATTGACACCCTAACTAATCGCTAGCAGCTTTAGTAGCGATAGTGTTCTGGCTTGTAAGGCCCGTTTTGATCGACCGATAGATACTCGGCTTGAGCTGGCGTTAGCTTGGTCAGTTTCACACCGAGCTTATCCAAGTGCAATCGGGCAACTTCTTCGTCCAAGTGCTTGGGCAAGACGTAAACCTTCTTGTCGTATTTGCCGGTCGCACGTTCTTTCCAAAGTTCCAATTGAGCCAAGACTTGGTTGGTGAAGCTGGTGCTCATCACGAAGCTTGGGTGACCGGTAGCACAGCCCAGGTTCATCAAACGGCCTTCAGCCAAGACCAATACAGATCGCTTGGTGTCGCTAAAGTGCCACTGATCGAATTGAGGCTTGATGTTCCGTCGCTCGACTTTGCCGTCTTTGGCGAGCTTTTCGAGGCCAGCCATATCGATTTCGTTATCGAAGTGACCGATATTGCAAACAATCGCTTTGTCTTTCATCTGTGACATGTGTGCGACGGTTAGAACGTCCTTGTTGCCAGTCGCCGTTACGAAGATATCAGCAGTGCCGATCACGTCTTCGAGCGTCTTGACTTCATAGCCTTCCATTGCAGCTTGCAATGCACAGATCGGATCGATTTCAGTTACGATCACGCGGCAACCTTGACCGCGAAGCGATTGGCAAGATCCCTTACCGACTTCACCGAATCCGCAAACAACGGCAATCTTACCGCCGAGCATCACGTCGGTAGCTCGGTTGAGTCCGTCGATCAACGAATGGCGGCAGCCATAGATGTTGTCGAACTTCGTCTTGGTCACGCTGTCGTTGACGTTGATGGCTGGGAAAAGCAACTGGCCCTTCTTTTGCATTTCGTACAAGCGATGGACGCCGGTGGTCGTTTCTTCCGATACACCTTGAAGACGCTCTGCCATCTTCGTGTACTTGCCAGGCGACTTTTCGAGTTCGCTTCGAAGAAGCTTGAGAATAACTCCCCACTCTTCAGGCTCATTGGCCGCATCGAATGCTGGGACTTTACCAGCTTTCTCGAATTCGTGGCCTTTGTGAACGAGCAACGTTGCATCGCCGCCATCATCGACGATCAGATCGGCACCTTGGCCGTCTGGCCAAGTCATCGCTTGTTCAGTGCACCACCAGTATTCTTCCAGGGTCTCACCCTTCCATGCATATACCGGTGTTCCCTTTGGATTCTCCATGGTACCACCACGACCGACGACCACGGCCGCGGCAGCTGAATCTTGAGTCGAGAAAATATTGCAGCTGACCCAGCGTACGTCGGCACCGAGGTCGACCAACGTTTCGATCAAAACGGCGGTTTGAACGGTCATGTGCAACGAGCCCATAATTCGGGCGCCACTCAACGGCTTGCTCTTGCCGTAGCGTTGACGAAGGATCATCAAGCCCGGCATTTCGTCTTCTGCTAACGTAATTTCTTTTCGGCCGAGTGCAGCGAGCTCGTAGGCTTCGGACTGGCGTCCTTCTTCAAGTAGATCAAAGGCCTTTACTTTAAAGGCAGGGCGGCTGGAGCTATTGCTTCCGGCCTTCGCTGGAGCCTTAGGGGCAACTGTGGACATTCGTGGAAACTCCTGACATAAAAGGATATGAAGCGTGACGTAGTGTCAACTTCACTAAAAACAACCAACTCAAGAAAACTTGATCCGACGTGCCGCGAGGTGAAAACGCACAGCACGTGGGATTTAGCTTTGCCGAGTCACCTCGTCACTTTCGTTGACGTTCCATTCATTTGTATTCAATTCCGCTTTCGAAATTTTTGTTGCGGTGATCGCAAACAAACCCGGACCTTTCGCTTCTGGATCGGGAGGCAGTTCGACATAGCGTTGCAAACGCCATCCAGAAAGCATCATCCAGTCTTCCATCTGATCTCGCGTAAAGCCCAACCAAGTATGCCCTAAGTCCTCTCGATACTCCGCTCGCTGGTGACTCTGCATGTCGACGATGACTAAACGACCACCATCGCGGGTCGCTCTCGCTGCTTCGGCAAGTACTCTTTGTGGTTGATCCGCATACGGCAGAACCAATACCATCAACGCGATCGACAGCTCTCCGTCTTTGACGGGCATCGATGTTAACTCGCCGCGTCGAAGGTCAATGTTATTAGGTTCCTTGAGACGTCGTTTGGCGGCCTGAAGCATTGCAGCAGACGAGTCGATCCCAACCACTTGCTGGACCCATGGAGCAATCGTCTGGGAAATCGCTCCCGTACCACAACCCAGATCGCCAACAATCGCCGTTGGCTCGAGCATCGCAGCCATCGCCCAACTATCAACGCGACGTCCAAACAGCTCGACTCGCAAACGATCCCATTGTCCAGCAGCGCTCGAGAAAAAGGCTTGGCTTCGCGAACGGCGTTCGACCAGAATTTGCTCCAGTCTTGCATCGTCCTGAAGCATCACATTGTCGTTGAGAGCCTGCTCGCGAACGAGGTGCCAAAGCCGTCTTCGACTCGCTTCGAGCTGGTCACCTGTCATCCGGTAAAAATTACTTGTTCCATCGCGACGTGAAGAAAGCCAACCGTCGTCGGCGAGCACCTTCAAATGTCGGCTAACCGTACTTTGTGGCAACTGGATTATCGAGCACAATTCGACGACCGTCAGTTCCGCCCGCTCTACCAAACGCAAAATCCTACCTCGGGTTTGATCCGAGAGGCTTTGCATCCAGAGCACAATTGGGGGGGAAGCCGTCATAAACGCCGATTTGTAAAGGTTTTCAAACATCCGTCCATCCGGATGAATGATATCCTGGGGCCGCCTTGTGTCAAGTGAAATAAGGGTGGATTCGCAAACAAGAGCCGGAAGCGTCAGCGACGATTCGCATCAAACCGATATCATCGGTGATTCGCCAGGAATCAAGCGACAGTAATCGTCCGTCGCTTACGCTTCCAAGGCTCTTGTTGCCTGAGATCCGTCCTTCCATTATCGTGTAGCTTCATTGAAGCTAAGTCGAACGAATGACGTCCCACCTCTCAAATCGGAAGAATCGATGAAATCCCTATTTTGCGCAGTGCTTTGCTTTTTGAGCCTGACCGTTTCGTCTGCCTACGGACAGCAAAAGCTGAAAGCGCTCATTATCGATGGCCAAAACAACCATGTAGCGTGGCCGAAGACGACGATGATGATGAAACGGTATTTAGAGACGAGCGGTCTTTTCGAAGTCGATATCGCCCGAACGCGTTTCACTTGGAACGGCGACCAGTTCTTGGCGGAGTTTCCGCTCAACGATGGCGTCGAGCGACAACACTTGAAGGAGCCAAAACCAGACCCCGATTTCATGCCAGCCTTTGAAAAGTACCAGGTTGTTATCTCGAACATCGGCTTCAATGCCGCTCCATGGCCCGCCGCAACTCAGGAAGCGTTTGAGAAATACGTATCGGGTGGAGGTGGTTTTGTCGTCATCCATGCTGCCGACAACTCGTTCGGCGATTGGAATGCCTTCAACCGCATGATTGGTCTGGGCGGTTGGGGTGGACGAACCGAGAAGACTGGTCCTTATGTCTATGTAGACGATCAAGGAAAAGAAGTGCGAGACACATCCGCGGGTAAAGGTGGAAGCCACGGATCCCAGCACGAATTCGAAGTCGTCATCCGAGATCCCGAGCATCCGATCACCAAGGGGATTCCACGAGCATGGCTGCATGCCCAAGACGAACTTTATGATCGACTGCGAGGACCAGGCGAAGCGATGAAGATTCTCGCCACTGCCTATGCTAGCCCCGATCACAAAGGTTCAGGACGACATGAGCCGATGCTGATGACTATCGATTACGGGAAGGGACGTGTCTTTCATACTCCGATGGGACATGCCGATTACTCGATGGAATGCGTAGGGTTTATCACGCTCTTCTTACGAGGAACCGAATGGGCAGCGACGGGTAAGGTAACTCAAACAACGGTCCCCGCCGACTTTCCAAGCAAAGACGCTTCATCCAAACGCGCTTTTTAGTAAGCTGTATAGCGGAGTCATCCGTGCGAAAACGACAGCGATTGGAAAGAACAGAAATAGTCTCCCAAGACAAGTGTCCCCATTCGCTGTCTCCTTAAATTCGCTGTCGAATGTTTCTTTTAGAGCGAATGAAAAGAGACAGCGAATACAAGAGAGTCACTAACCAAAGACGATCCGCTGTTGCCTTCGGCTTGACGTCAAACGATTGGCATCCTTCGTCCTTTGGCTATTTCTTGGGTCGAAAGGTAACAAGGCGTTCTGGGCGGGTTTCGAGGTAGGGGCCTTCTAGCAGATCGATGCAATAGGGGACGGCAGGCATCACGGCGTCCAAACACTCGGCGATTGCTTTGGGTTGGCCTGGCAAGTTGATGATCAGGCATTTTCCGCGAACGCCAGCAATCTGCCTGGAGAGAATGGCAGTCGGGACTTTCGTAAGCGAAACGGCTCGCATCAGTTCACCGAATCCAGGCATTAACTTGTCGCAGACCGATTCGGTCGCTTCGGGGGTCACGTCGCGGACGGCAGGTCCGGTACCTCCGGTGGTGACGACAAGACAACACTCGTCTCGATCGACCAGCTCGACCAGGGACTGTTCGATCAATCCTCTCTCGTCTGCGATCACCCGTGCGATCGGGCTCCAATCGCTCGCCAAAACTTCGTTCAAATAAGTGATGATCGCCGGTCCGCTACGATCTTCGTAAACGCCGCGACTAGCGCGGTCGGATACAGTCACGATACCAATCTTGATTGAATTGCTAGTCATAAACATACGGGAGACAAGAAGTGTGGCTCATTGAAACGAAAAAGGGCGGTCTAGAGTAGACCGTCCTTTAAGTTCACCGGCAAGCGATGACGTGAGGCTTGGTTTCCCGCTCCAAGGGAACTCACCTTCCGAAACCGCCGCCCATTCCGTAGGACCCTCCATGAGGAAAGCCGCCCATTCCGTAGGATCCGGATCGGGGAAAACCGCCCGCGCCGAATCCACCGAACGGAACGTTCAGTCCAGCACCGTAGCCTGACCCATAGTACGACCAGTTGCCGGGGTATCCTCCGCCGTAGAGCGGGCGTCCCGATGAAACTCCGTAATAGGCTTGTGAACGGTACGAGCTATATCCGGGATTTCCGTAGTACACGACGGGAGGTCGATATCCAGGATGATAGCCGCCATGGCAATTATCTGCTTGGGCGAATTGTTCTTGCCCAACCCAAAGCCCAAATGCAGCGATGGCTGCAAAACTCACGTTTCGTAACATTCTCTCGGCTCCTTTTGCTGAGAACCAACCCACCTCAAACGATCGACACGCGAGATGCTCGATCGCTCACTCTTGCTCAGATTGATCGCGTGCAGCTCATACATCACCATTTTTCGTGCCAAACCGTCAGTGTGATCCAATAAATCCATGATGTTCGCGACAACTGTGTTGTTCTCAATCGACAAAACCATGAGAATGATTCATTCACGCAGCACAAAATGTCAGGATGGACAATCGAGGCGATGTGCGGAGCTTGGGAAGCGTGTTGTCAACTCAATCGCAGCAGCGCTTACAAATTGATTACAGCTGGAAGCTTGGTTCTTCTTGGCGGCGGCTTCAACCGCCGGATGCTGCGTCTACGGACGTACGGTCTCGATTTCGAAAAGCTTCGTCCAATTCTTTCCGGTTACGAATAGACGACCGGATTTGTTGTCATAAGCGATCCCGTTGAGTACCCTCTCGCGGTCTTGTGGACCACGTGGATACAGGCCGGCAAGGTTGATCCATCCAAGTACCGATCCATCGATCGGCGAAATCCGCACGATGCGATCGTCGTGCCAGATGTTGGCCCATATCTCGCCGTTTACGAATTCCAGTTCATTCAGGTCACTAATTTTTTGCCTACCCAGTTTGACCGTCAAACGTTTGACGACTTTGAAAGTCTTCGGATCGAGAAATCGAAGCGTCGATGTTCCGTCGCTCATGATCAGAAGCTTACCGTCCTCAGTCAGCCCCCATCCTTCGCCGGAATACGAGAATGTCTCCAGGAACTTTAGCGATGCCGCATCGTAGATCAAGCCGAGTTGGTTTTTCCAAGTCAACTGGAAGACTTTATCTCCCATAATCGCAATACCTTCACCGAAGTACTTCCGATTTAGCTCTACCGAGGCTTGTACTTCGCCGGTCTTCCAATCAACACGTCGCAGTGTCGAGTTGAGACCATCCGTTACGTTGGGACCACCTGTCCCTTCGTACATTTGCCCGTCGATCATGATCAGCCCTTGCGTAAAGGCATCTTCATCATGTGGGTAAGTTGCAATCACTTTGTAACCCCAGATTTGCGGATGGGCATTCGATTTCAATTGAGCGCATGCACACAGGCTGGCAATGCTGCCAAGCAAAAGGAGTGTTAAACAACCAGCCAAACTTCTCAGGTGCAGATAATTCGATATCAAAAAAATAGGAGCATCCCTCGTCTTGGAATCGGTCAAACCAGCGATACGGTCGTACCTTCGCGAGCCGATCGATAGATGGCTTCGATAATCTGTAGATCGCGTAGCCCTTCTTCCCCCGAAACTTTCGACGGACGACCTTCCATGATCGACGACGCGAACGCATCCATTTCGGTTGCAAACTGATCGACGACGGGCGCTGAAATTGCTCCGGAAGAGCTCGCTGCTTGGATGCCTTCATAGCTAAACGCTGGACCGAGTTTGACAAAGCCACGTTCTGTATTGACCTGCGCAAAGTTGGTTCCGTTTTGGCTATAGGTGGTACGGCAATTCGCTACAATACCACTCGGAAAATTCATCGCCCAAACAATGGACTCGTCAACCTCTGCGAACTTAACGGCATCGGTTTTCGTCTCCTGAGCGGTAACGCTGATCGGCTCTTCACCGGTCAGGTATCGGCACGCTTGAAGTGCATAGATCCCTACATCCATCAACGCGCCTCCACCAGCCAGACGTTGACGAAGTCGCCATTGAGCCGGATCGCCGATGGTAAAACCAAAGCCAGCATCCACCGACTTGATCGAACCCAATTCCTTGCTGCGAAGTATTTCAACGCAACGAACGTGATGCGGTTCGTACTGGCATCGATAACCGATGGCCAGTTGTCGCGAAGCCGAACGACAAGCATCGATCATTCGGCGGCACTCGGCGGCTGAATTTGCCATTGGTTTTTCGCACAATACGTGCTTGCCAGCCTTGGCTGCGCGAATCGTGAATTCTTCGTGCATACTGTTCGGCAAAACAATGTAGACAACATCGATCGAATCGTCGCCGATGATCTTGTCGAAATTCTCATAGTTGTAGATATGACTCGATTCGATTTGATACTTGTCGGACCAAGTCTTTGCCTTTTCCGGAGTGCCGGTGACGATACCTGCCAAATGGCAATGCTTTGTCTTGCCTAAGCCAGGAGCGATTTGTTTGGTGCTCAAGCTACCCAAACCGACCAGGGCGAATCCAAGGCTCTTCTTTTCAGCACCGATTGCGGGCAAACCAGAATGAAATCCGCCAGCCGCAGCACCAGCCGCCAAGCCAACCGAAAGGGATTTAACGAAGTCTCGTCGAGAGGAAGAGGAAATTGGATACATGTTTGTCTCTCGTTGGGGTGAGTATGTTGTTGGATGGATCAGGAAAGCTCTACGCTTCACTGGGCAGTCCAAGAATATACCAAATTTTGAGCCGTTTCGTCGATCGTTACCTGCAGGTTGGCCGAAGATTTTGATCTTCGCAAGCCCCTGCGAATGTGAAAGGTTCACAGATTCTTTGATCCATTCAGGATCGGAAGACCCGGAATGTAGTTTTTCCGGTTGGGTCGTTACGCTCAACCACCGGCTAATTTTTGAAATCCCTTCGGGATGAAAAGCACTATACTATCGACAGCCTCTGCGCAGCTTGCATCCCCCGTCGCGTTTGCCATGTTCCTATTCGGCACTGATCTTCAACTCGGATCCTATTCGATGCTTTTCCTGAACCCATTGCGTCTCTTCTCGGTTTTATTGCTTATCGGTGTCGCATCTATCGAATGCTCGTTCCCAACTTCGCATTCGACATTGGCTGACGAAGGAATGATTCCGATGAGCGAGCTGGCGAACGTCGATCTCGCTAAACGCGGTATTGAGCTCACGGCGAATCAGCTTTTCAACCCTGATGCGATCAGCTTGGTCGATGGTGTCTGTCGCGTGAATGGTTGCACTGGCTCATTCGTGTCGAACCAGGGGTTAATCATTACGAACCATCATTGTGCTTACGGCGCGATCCAGAAAGCGAGTAGCACCAAGAGCGATTTGTTGCTGAATGGATTCAAAGCGGAAACGCTTACCGACGAGATCTCTGCGCCCGACTATACCGTGCGGGTAACGGAAGACTATTTCGACGTTTCGGCCGAGGTGCTTTCCACCGTGACTCTTGACATGTCGTTCCTCGAACGCACTCGAGCGATTGAGAAGAGGAGCAAAGAGCTGGAAGCGAAGGCAGAAAAGGAACACCCAGGACTGCGCGCCGAAGTTGCGGAGATGTTTGCAGGGAAAACGTATGTGCTTTTTCTCTACACGTACTTGAAAGACATTCGTCTGGCATTTGCGCCGCCGCAATCGATTGGCAATTTTGGCGGTGAAGACGACAATTGGATGTGGCCTCGGCATACCGGTGATTTTTCTTTCATGCGAGCCTACACAGCTCCCGACGGTTCGTCAGCCACTTACTCGCCAGACAATGTTCCTTATCACCCAAAACGATTCATCCAAGTCACACCTCAGGGCGTTCAAGAAAATGATACGGTCTTTCTATTGGGTTACCCAGGAAAAACCGCCCGCCATAAGACAGCTTCGTTTCTCAAATTTGAGCATGATATTCGATTACCGACGATCGTCGAACTTTACAACTGGCAAATTAACTTGATGACCGAAGCAGGCAAAGGCGATCGCGCCGTCGAGATTAAGCATGCTTCGCGCATTCGAAGCCTCGCCAACGTTGAAAAACGTTCGCGAGGTCAACTCAAGGGTTTGCTCAAAGCCGATATCATTCGCACGCGATCCGAACAAGAATCCAAACTGCAGTCGTTTATCGATAGCGAACCGCAGCGCAAAACGAAGTACGGAGAATTGTTGCGAGAACTCGACGCAACCTACTCCGAGATCGCGGCGGCGGCAGCATTTGAAATCAATCTTGACCAGCTTCGATCGGCTAGCCGGGCTGTTGCGTTTGGTTTCACGATCTATGATGCGGCGGTCGAACGGCAAAAAGAAGATCTTGATCGCGAGCCGGATTATATGGACCGGAACTGGGTGCAAACGGTCCAAAAGCTGAAGACGTCAATGGCGGACTATCACGCTCCGACAGAGAAAAAGATGCTCTCTGGAATGTTGGATCGGCTTAGTAAATTGCCGGCGTCGCAATCGAATGCAGCGTTGGGCCCGCGCGTAAAAGTACCTTCTGATATCGATGTCAAAGCCGGCGACTTGATCGAACGCACTCAATTGGGCGACCTTGCTTTCGTCGAGAAGTGTCTTGAGAAAACTCGCGACGAACTGGCGAAATTAGAAGATCCGATCCTTCAGTGGGTAATCCAACTCTATCCGAAATACATGGAGATGCGTGAGAACGACAAGGCACGCGATGGACGCTTGAGTCAACTCTATGGATCCTTGATCGATGTCAAACAGCAGTTTCTTGCCACCCATTTTATCCCTGATGCCAACGGAACGCTGCGACTCACATCCGGTACCATTCGCAGCTACTCGCCCGAAGACGCGATCATTAAGAAGCCGATTTCCACGCTGACCGGAGTCCTCGACAAGACGACTGGCATCGAACCGTTCATTACACCGAAGGCTGTCTTCGATAAGGTTCGTGCTGGCGATTTCGGCGCATTCCGCAACGAGAAAATAGGTGACGTCCCGGTCGCCATCCTCTACGATACCGATACAACGGGAGGAAACTCCGGTAGCCCGGTCTTCAACGCTCGCGGTGAGTTAGTCGGCGTGAACTTTGACCGTTGTTTCGAAGCGACGATCAATGACTTCGCATGGAACCAAAGCTACAGTCGATCGATCGGTGTCGATATCCGTTATGTTTTGTGGATCACCGGCATCGTGTATGGTGCTGATCATTTGCTGAAAGAGATGGGCGTACAGTGACGATGATGCAATCTTTGACGGAATCCCATTTCGCGATCGGCTTAGACGATATCCGAGCGGCAGCGGCTCGCATTGAGCCGTTTGTATTGCGAACTCCGTCAATATTCTGTGAGCGACTTTCCGTTCCACTCGGTTGTCGCGTTCACTTGAAGGCCGAGAGCCTACAGCATATTGGAGCTTTCAAGGCTCGCGGTGCGACGAATGCCGTGATGCTCTTGACCGACGAAATAGCGACTCGCGGAGTGGTGACCCATTCATCTGGCAATCACGCTGCCGCGTTGGCACGGGCAGCGACCCTGCGGAAGATCCCAGCCTTTGTCGTGATGCCCAGCAATTCAGCAAAAAACAAGATCGTCGCTGTTCGCTCGTACGGCGTGGAACCCGTATTCTGTGAACCTACTGCACAGTCGCGTTTCGAAACAGCGGAGCGACTGCGAAAAGAAACCGAAGCCACTTTAGTACATCCTTACGATTATGCCCCCGTGATGGCAGGCCAGGGGACCGTGGGACTTGAGCTGCTCGAACAGATCCCTGCGCTAGATGCTGTCATTGTGCCTGTTGGCGGTGGCGGTTTGCTTTCAGGGGTGTTGATGGCGATCAAGTCACTGCGTCCCGAAGTGAAAATCATTGCAGCCGAACCCGAATGGGCCGACGATGCGGCGCGGAGTCTGAAGAGTGGTCGTATCGAGATGCCATCTCGTTATGACAGCATCGCTGATGGCCTTCGAACGCCACTTGGTGAGCTACCGTTTTCGATCATCCGTGAACTTCTCGACGATATCCTACTGGTGAGCGAAGACGCTATCCGCACCGCCATGCGATCGCTTGCCGAGACCGCACACTTGGTAGTAGAACCCTCTGGAGCGGTCGCGTTCGCTGCACTCTCAACTTCTGCGGAACGCTTCAAGGGACAAAACGTAGCCGTTGTCATTTCCGGCGGCAATCTCGACTTTGGTAACTGCGGGCTAGACGATTTCCAAAAGACATGTCATCAACTCAATCGGCCACTGCTGGTGATTTCAGGAAGCAAAGGATGTCTGACGTGTGGTTATCTCAGCATGGACTCGTTCGAACGTAACGGCGACGCCGCCGCGATTGTGCGAGGTGTCGATACCTACGAAGATATGCTGGCTGCCACCGTGAAAGAAGTCAGCAGCCTCGGTCGCGAGCTCGGCGTTGAGCCGGGAATGACGGGACAACAAGCCCTCGAAATTTTTCGATAGAATCATTGCAGCGAGTGCTGCTCGAGCTGAAGCAGTTTCGCCTTGTTTTCGAGTCCGCCGCCGAAACCGGTCAACTTGCCATTGGAACCGATGACACGATGACAAGGTACGATAATCGGTATCGGGTTCTGGCCATTGGCCAGCCCCACCGCTCTGACCGCCTTGGGATTTCCAATTCGCTTTGCGATCTCACCATAGGTCGTTGTCGTTCCGTACGGGATCTTTCGAAGTTGGTTCCAGACCGAACACTGGAATTCAGTACCTGCCATGCATAGCGGAATGTCGAAATCGTGTCGTTTCCCACGGAAGTACTCGGCGAATTGCTTGGCGATCGCTCGAAAGGGACGCTCGCTAGGTATCCATTCCGGTTGAACTTCGACCGGCCGCTTTTGCTGACTCATACAGACGTTCGTGAGCTGCTCCTGCTCCATCGTTAGCAGCAATGTCCCGATTGGGCTTTCGATTTCGGTATAGAGAACTTTCGTCATCAAGATCCCTCGATTTTTGGCTTTTCTGAAATTCTATTGCTTTGTCAATCAGGTAACGGTGGTTGCCGCTGACTATGCCAGTATCGGAACTGTTGGTACCTTGTCGTAATCATGATACCACGTAGGATAACACAACATTTTACTCTGAAGGAACTCAACTATGACATCTGTCGCCATCGTCTATTTTTCGGCTACCGGACATACGCAACAAGTCGCAGAAGCAGTCGCGGAGGGCGTTAAGTCGGTAGCGGGCACTGACGCGACACTCCTTCGCATTGTCGGCGAAGATATCGACAAAGGACGTTGGAAAAACGAAGCAATCGTCAACGCGCTCAACGCGGCCGACGCAATCGTCTTTGGCACACCGACCTACATGGGCGGTTATGCAGCCCAATTCAAGACGTTTATCGACGCTTGCGGGGGTATTTGGTATCAACAAGGTTGGAAGAACAAGATCGCCGCTGGTTTCACCCATTCTCAAGGTCTATCGGGAGACAAACTGAATACGCTTTCAGGGTTGATGATCAACGCGATGCAACACGGCATGATTTGGGTTGGAACGGGCGTCATGCCCGAAGGCGCGACACCGGAGAAGACAAATCGTTTGTCGAGCTACAGTGGCTCAATGGCCCAATCCAACATGGACCAACCCAACATCGGCCCGGGCGATCGACAAACGGCTGTCCTATTGGGAAAGCGAGTTGCAGAAGCAGCCA
>JANPLJ010001191.1:0-2192 GCA_031426475.1 Pirellulaceae bacterium
GCAAGACATCCAAGATCGGCGATTCAAGCTGAGCGATTTCAAGAATAGCAAAGCGATTGTGATCGCCATGACCAATACGACTTGTCCCGTATGTAAGAAGTATCTTCCAACACTTGCTCAGATTGAAAGTCGATTCAAGGATCAGTCGGTTGCCTTCATTTACGTGAATCCTACGGCAAGCGAGAAAATCGCTGAAATCCAAGCCGCGGTTGAATCTAACGGATTGAGCGGACGTTACGTTCGCGATCAAGACGGCGGGGTCGCAACCGCCATCGGTGCCCAAAGAACGACCGATGTCATCTTGCTCGATGCGAAACGCACGGTCGTCTATCGAGGTGCAGTCGATGATCAATACGGATTTGGCTACGCTACCGACGCCCCACGAACGAACTATCTCGTCGACGCAATCCAGGCAACGCTTGAAAACACGACTCCCCTTGTCGAAGCCACGTCGGCCCCTGGCTGCCCGCTCGATTTGAGTCCGGTTGCGAAGGAGACTGTGCATTCGGAAATTACCTATCACAATCGTGTTTCAAGAATTGTTCAGAAGCACTGCTTAGAATGCCATCGCGAGGGCGGTGTCGCCCCATTCTCGCTCGGTGACTACAAGGAAGTTGCATCGCAGAGCGGGGCGATTCGTCAGGTGATCGAAAAAGGTGTCATGCCACCTTGGTTCGCAGCGGCACCCGCGAAAGGCGAAGCAAGTCCATTTGCCAATGACTGCTCGCTCGCTCCGACAGAAAGAGCAGATCTTCTCAAGTGGCTCGATAGTGGAAAGCCGGAAGGCGATCAAAGCGACGCTCCCGTACCTCGAACTTTTATCGAAGGTTGGCAGATCGGAAAACCTGACCACATCGTTCAGTTGCCCTCGCCCATCGCGGTCAAAGCCACTGGTACCATGCCCTACCAGAACGTGACGGTTGAAACAGGCCTCAGTGAAACGAAGTATCTACAAGCCATCGAAGTCAAACCGACTGCACGCGAGGTTGTACATCATATCCTTGTATTTATCGCGCCGCCGTCAAAACGTGGCGAAAAATCTGGATCCAAAGAGGACTTCGACGAGACCAGTGGCTTTTTCGCGGCCTATGCGCCTGGCTATGATGCGCTCGTCTTCAACAAGGGCTACGGTAAAGTCTTACCGGCTGGTTCGCGTCTTAAATTCCAGATCCATTACACGCCCAATGGGACTGCTACCCAAGATCAGCCCATGCTGGGGATGATCTTTGCCAAAGACAAGCCTGAGCATTTGGTCGATGTCGCAGGCATCGCGCAGCCTCGATTGTCTATTCCTCCGAACGCGTCCAACCACGAAGTTGTAGCGACGCAAAAGATTCTAAAAGACGCTACGATTTTGGCCTTCTTCCCACACATGCATTTGCGTGGAAAAGCATTCAAATACGAAGCCGTGTTGCCTAGTGGTGAGACCAAGGTTTTGCTCGACATACCACGATACGATTTCAACTGGCAACTTTCGTATCGTCTGACGGAACCGCTCAACGTTCCAGCAGGTTCTATGATTCGCGCGACCGCTTGGTATGACAACAGCTCCGGTAACCTTGCAAATCCCGATCCCACGCGTACGGTGCGTTGGGGCCAACAGACTTTCGACGAAATGATGATCGGCTACATCGAGTACCATATGGAAGAGGGATCGCTTGGCCGCGGCGGAGTCCTCGCTGAATTTCGTGAACAAATTAGTTCTGGAAAAGGTTTCGAGCTTATCTTCAAGCGCTTAGATAGCAACGGCGACGGAAAAATATCCGACAATGAGTTTCCCGAAGGCCAGAAAGAGCGATTGCTCAAACTCGACGCGAATCGCGATGGTGTGATCACGCTAGACGAAGCCAAGCGTCTCAGCCAATTTCGAAACTAGAAATATGCTGAGAACCGAAACAAGAGCCTGAAGCGTAAGCGAAGGACTTTCGGTCGTCGCAATCGCACTCCGATTGCAAGTCGCGAAAGCACTACTTGCTAGCGTTAAACTCTTTCGTCCAAGCTTCAATCATTTCTCGCAGTTTGATCATCTCCTTGAACAACTCCGGCAGCGAAGCGTGAAAATGTTCAAAACACCAAGGGCCGCGAAATCCAGCTTCCCATCCGATTTGAAAGCATCGTTTGAGGTCATACGCAGGATGCTTGCCTTCCGAATCAAAAGCAAACGCTTTAAAGTCACATGTCACAGCCAATGG
>JANPLJ010001192.1:0-4270 GCA_031426475.1 Pirellulaceae bacterium
CGCATCGCAAGGGACACGAATCGATGGCGGCAACGGCCCTCGATCATCGAGTGGATTTCCGGATGCGTCCAAAACTCGACCAACAAGTTCGAGTCCCGCTGGTACCGTTCGCATCGTTCGATAGAGCCGCACCGAATCACCCTGGCTGACACCATCAATTGGCGCCAGCGGAGCCAGAAGCGTCGTGGAACCATCAAATCCGATAACTTCGGCGTCTAATGGCTCGCCCTGACGCCGCGAAATTCGTACCAGGGCTCCGACCGGAGTCGGGAGACCTCCTGCTAAGATCGTCGTGCCGCGGATGGCGCGAACGCGTCCTTCGATCGCGACTGGCAAGCAGCGTTCCAAAAGAGTGCTCCATTGACGCGCTCGTGGGACCGACGGCAATTCTCTCAAAGTAGCTCCTCACGCAATCGATCTAACTGAGTCTTTAACTGCTGGTCGATAAACATTTCGGATGATCGAAGCGTCAGACCGTGCTTTGCAATCGCGGCATCGGGGATCAATTCGATCTCGGTTCGCCCCTTGAGTTCATCCAGCAACTGTGTAAGCGATGTCCCTAAGATTTCGATATCGGTCGGATTCATTCGCAATTGAACTTTTTGATTTCCTTGAACCAATCGCACGGAGTCTTGCAACCATTGAAGCAAAATAGCTGGATCGATTTCCAATTGTCGCCGAACGAGGCGTTCCGCAATCGAGACCGCCAACGGAATCGTCTCGTGTTGCCATTGCCGCAACCATTGTTGCGTTGCTTCTTCCAATTCGTCTGCGAGCTTCGTAATGCTTTTGGTCGCGCTATTGATACGTTGGTTTGCTATTTGCGATGCCAACGACTCTGCCGTCGAGACGACATCGCTTTGGCCGGCGGCACGACCTTGCTCCTGGGCGGAAAGTCGAAGCTTAAGAGCCTCTTCATTCGCTTGCCGAAGAATCTCATGCGCTTGCTCACGAACCGAAGCGATGTACGTGCGAGCTCGAGTAGCGACATCTTCCCAATTGAAGACCTCAATGTTCGCAGTATTGATCCCTTCCGGAAACTGCTTCGATTTAAGTACCGTAGCCATAGCGATTCTCATTCTCGGATCAGGATTTCCTCCGCAATTGCCTTGAAAAGCAACCATCAAAGGTTTCCCGGACTATACGAGCTTTAGAACGCCAGCAGAATATCGAGTTTCCAAAGTTCTTCGATTACGAACCGCTAACGTTGACGCGAATCGCGCGGAACAAGGCATCTTATCGATGAAAGACGCCGAGTGTGCTAGCAAAACACACACAGTCGTGGTCCCGCGACTCCGTTCGCGGGAAAAATGACAGCAAACGGAGTCGATGCCCCACCGAATGGTCAACCCCGTTTTGCGGCGTCTAGCTCAGCTTGATAGGTCCGGTTCGTCGGGCTCGAGCGATCTTGCTATTCGCAGCATCGGCGTTTGCACCAGTAAACTGGTACTTCGCAGGATCCCAGGTGAGTTCTTTGCCGACACCCATTTGCAGTGCAATCACGCCTAGGTGGCAAATGATCACCGAACCTCCACCGACAGTGGCGGAACATATTGGATCTTTGCGGCTTTTCATGCAATCCAAGAAATTCCCGAAGTGATTCGTATTGATCTTGTCATACAAAGGCTTATCCAACTTGGGTGGAGTGTCTAGCAACTCTTTTTTGCTAGCCAGCAGAAGATTGCGGCCGACGAACACCGTGCCCATCTCGCCTTGAATCAAGACACCGTTTTCGTCACCAGTCACCTTGCGAGCGTCTCCTTTCGTGCCGATCAATCCTTCGACCTCGGTACCACCCTTAGACATGACGAATACGTCGACGCCATTCGCGTAGCTCATTTTGATTCGAAAGTTCTTCGGCCAATCGTAGCCGTCGCCTTTGTTATAGACTTCGCTCATCGACTCACAAACGACTTTGTTAGGCCCAGAACCGTCCATATTCATACACCACTGAGCGATATCGATATGATGAGCGCCCCAGTCAGTCATCTTGCCGCCCGAATAGGCCTGGAACCAGCGGAAGTTGTAATGACAGTTGGTTGGGGTGTCTTTATCCATATCGTGGCCGATAGCTTCCTTTTTCAGCCGATAGGGTACAACGGGCGTGGAGCCGAGCCATTGATCCCAGTCGAGAGAGCGAGGCACTTCCGCTTCAACAATGGCACCGCTCTCTGGATTCTCACCGATACGGCACTCAATCGTTTTGATCTTGCCGATCGCACCGCTTCGAACGACTTCTGTTGCGACGCGGAACAGTCCACCGAATTCACTGCGTTGCTGGCTGCCCGTTTGCAGGACACGACCGGTTTGCTTTTGGACCTTCATCAATTGAATCGACTCTTCGATCGTCAACGTCAGCGGTTTCTCGCAATAGACGTCTTTTCCTTTGAGCATCGCGGCGATCGCGATTTCTGCGTGCCAGTGGTCTGGTGTGGCGACTACAACCACATCGATATCATCGCGACCGATAACGTCGCGATAGTTGGAGAACTGATGCGGTTCGAGTTTGGTGTCTTCGCGAAACTTGTACGCCGCACGATACAAATGCCGACTGTCGACGTCGCACACGGCAACGTGCTCTAGTTGCTTGAAATCTTTGGTCGTTCCATACACCTGCATGGCGCGGCTCGATGGGCTGCCGATGCCGATCCACCCCACTTGCAGTTTATCGTTGGCGGCGGTTGGCTTTGTCGCTTCAGCTTGCGCCGCGATCGCCGATGCAGTAAAGCTATTCGCGAACCATAGAGGTATACCTGCGGCCGTAAGCCCTGTAACAGACTTCGCAAAAAAGCCGCGTCGGGAAAGGTTTTTGTGAAAGGCAGACATGATGTTCCGGAATGGTTTGGGGATGTAACGGAGTTCAATAAAGCGGTATCGTATTCTACTGGCGGACAGGATTCCAGCCATCCGCTTGGTTTTTCATTGCCGGATAAAGATTTTTCGTTGATAGTCTCGCTTTCGAGACCACGGTAGGCCGGAACAAGCAGTTAATTGCGTTCGTCAATTTGAGAAAGATAATCTGCGCTGTTCCGGCAATCGGAAACCTCGGTAATGCCGGAACGGCGTCGCCAACGTTTTATTCAAAATCCAAGTTTGCTAGCGACTTGTTCCGGCCTACTAGGGGCGAAACGCTAGTTTCCTGATTCTCCCAGCGTCTTCAAGGATCGATCCGTTACGAGCCATACGAACTTATGATCATGAGCCTTTTTGATGACTTCCTTGCGGAGTGCTTCCTTCTTCGGATACTCGATCAATAGTACTGGTTTGTGCTCCTCAACAAGCTTCCCAACATCTTCCACTCGAGGCTTCGCTTCACCAGCACTCTGGAGATGGTTCCCGTTCGTGAAGACATCTTCCATGCCGATTCCCGAAATCAGACTTCTATAATGAGCATCGACCAGCAATTGCGATCCGTTCTGTGGCACCAACAACCGCGATGGCTCTTTCGATCGCAATCGCTCACCGATCGTTGTAATCCATGCGATCATATCTTGACGATAGGTTTTCCCCGTCTCTTCATTTTGGCGATGATCGATCCAGTCTTTGCCGTCATATTCGAATGTTTCAAACGCATCGACGATGTCGAGATAGATACCGTCGAATCCTTGTTCGGTGATGCGATCAATCTCCGCTAAAATTAACTCCTGCCATTCTTTGTGCCAATAGCGAACGCGGTAATTGCCCTCCCAATCTGGATTTTCGGCCAACAAAAAAACGGGAGCTCCCGCGTCGGGTTTCCCATCGCGTTGGGCATCCCATTCCTTCTTCCAATAGTCTCGATAGTCTTCGGCCTCGCCGATCGAGATATACGCCAGCACGCGCCGTTTAGTCTTTCCAGCGCGAATGGCGTTCAAGTCGCCGTTCGTCCAACGTCCGTCTGATTCACTCGAGTAGGCAGCGTCGACGACGATCCAATCACGATTGCAAGCTGCGAGTTCGCGGACCGCATCAGGCCGCGTCTTCCAGCGCGCATCAGCTTGTAGAACATAGGCAAAGGAACTCGGAGCGCCTGCGGCATCGTCCGCGATCAAACGCATCGACGGTAATGCCAATAAGATGATTGCAATCGAGTGTATGTGTAATTTCATGATTCCAGGCTGCAAAAAAGGTGATTGGGAAGGGACAGACACTTCTCGCTGAGCGTCACCGGAATAAACGGCTTTATTCAATGAATCCCGCAGGCTTGTCCTGGGGATCGTTAGGCTTTTCGCTAATACGGAACGACTCACTCCCTCTCGCTTTGTCGCCGGATTTGCCGCAGGCAAATCCG